>JALWDV010000833.1 GCA_027036755.1 Anaerolineae bacterium | reverse complement strand
ACCCCGGCCCTCCCCCGCCAGTCGCTTCGCTCCTTTGCAGGGGAGGGAGCCGCTGGTTGGCAAAGTTTATTGCGGACGGGGAGGTCTTCCCCCCGCTTGCAGGGGGGAGCGAGGGGGAGCTGCCGCAGCAGAAGCCAAGCCACCGAAAACAGACAGACTACCTTAGCTGTTACCCCGCCGGATTGCGAATCCGGCTGGAAGCAGAGCGCTCTTTACGCCTCGGCGGTCCAGTAATCGGGATCGTAGGCGGGCAGCTCTTTGCGCAGGGGCTTGTCCTTGCGCCAGCCAAACGCGTAGCCCGCCTGGATGAGCTGGTGAACCTGGGATGTGCCTTCGTAGATCACCGCGCCCTTGCTGTTGCGCAGGTAGCGGGCCACGTTGTACTCGTCCGAGTAGCCGTAGGCGCCATGAATCTGCACCGCATCGCTGGCGGTCTGGAATGCGGCCTCGGTGCAGAACCATTTGGCCATGCTGGTTTCGCGGGTGTTGCGGACGCCCTTATTTTTGAGCCAGCCAGCCTTGTAAACCAGCAGTTCGCCTATGTCGATGCGCTGCTGCATTTGGGCGATCATCTGCTGCACGAGCTGGTAGTTGGCGATGGGCTGCCCGAAGGTCTTGCGCTGTTTGGCGTATGCGATGGATTCTTCCATGGCCGCCTTCATCAGGCCCACTGCGCCCGCGGCCACGGTGTAACGGGCGTTGTCGATGGCGCTCATGGCGATCTTGAAGCCCTCGCCCTCTTCGCCCAGCCGGTTCTCGACGGGAACTTCCACATCGCTCATGCTGATCCAGCCGGTGTTACTGGCCCACACGCCCAGCTTGTCCTCGATGGTGCCGGTGGTCAGGCCCGGCATCCCTCGCTCCAGCACGAATGCGGTGATGCCCCGGTGTTTCTTCTCGGGATCAGTCTTGGCGAAGACCAGAAACCGGTCCGCCACATCGGCCAGGGTGATCCACATTTTTTCGCCGTTGAGGATGTAGACGTCGCCTTCGCGGCGGGCGCGGCTGGCCATGCCCGCCACATCAGAGCCCGCGCCCGGCTCGGTCAGGCCAAAGCAGGCCAATTTTTCGCCCGTGGCCAGAGGCGGAAGCCAACGTTGTTTTTGCTCCTCGGTTCCCCACTGGAAGATGGGAAGGGCGTGCAGGGCCAGATGCACGGCCAGGGTTTCCCGCACCGATGAGTCGGCCCATTCCAGGCCCTCGGCCACCAGCCCAAAGGAGATGTAGTCCATGCCCGCGCCGCCATAGCGAACGGGCAGACAAACGCCCATAAAGCCCATTGCTCCCATTTTGGGCACAAGCTCCATGGGGAATTCATGGTTTTTGTCATACTCTTTGATGATGGGTTTGATTTCCTTGCGGGCAAAATCATAGATCATGTCCCGGATCATTTTGTGTTCTGCGGTCAGTTCGAAGTCCATACGAATGGCTCCCTGAAAATTTGGAGATTGGTGGATGACTGTAAATGGTTTCCTCGCAAACTCCCTTTGGAGACAAACTCCGCTTCCCATCCCCGGGCCATCCACGGGAGCGCCAGCGCGTCGCCGGGAAATTGGGGCGTGGATGGCGCTAAAGGCTTGCAGCCTCGAAGCGTCGTTGCTCCATGAAAAGGGATGTGCTTTGACGCGTATGCTAGCATTTTCGAGCGTCGCGAGCAAGTTTGAGGAGGGTGACGCACGTCGTTCGGTCGGCGATTTTCATAGCCCGCGGGGATGGGGAAATGTGCTATAATGCCTTATCGGATAATGCACCCCTTTCTCGCATCGAATGAGAAACATTATGGCTACGATAAGTCATGCGACACCGTTTCAGGATGTGCTCGATCGCATCGAACAGCTTTCTCTTTCTGATCAAGAAGCGCTCATCGAAATCGTGCAAAAGCGCGTGATTGAGCTGCGTCGACAGGAAATTGCCGAAAATGCAAGGGCAACGCGTCAGGCGTTCCATGAAGGGCGCGCCAGTTATGGCACGGTGGATGATCTTCGTCGTGAATTAGAGGAACTTGAGGGATGAGAAAGCTGGCTTGGGACGATAGTTTTCGCCAGGCTTTCAAGAAACAAATGAGAGAAGGGTTGTTGTGCGTATTTCATTTTTGGCCCCGTTCGGGCAGTGCAAGAAGCAGACGGTTTCGCGGCGGCTGCTGCCCCTGGCCCGGGCTATGGCGGCCCGAGGCCATGATGTCGAGCTGCTGATCCCGCCCTGGGATTGTCGGCATGAGGCGGGGCGGGCGCAGCGGGTCGCGGGCGTGCGCGTGCGCTGGCTGGCGTTAGGCCCGGGCGCGCGAGGCGCGTATCCGCGGCTGGCCGGAAGGCTGACCCGGGCGGTGCAGGAATTTGCGCCCGATGTTCTTGTCGTGAGCAAGGGGCTGGGGTATGCGGGCCGGGCCATGAGCGCGTGGCTGGGCCGGGGCGGGCGCGCGCTGCTGGATGTGGATGATCTGGAGGATGAACGGGGCTGGGGAGCGCGGCGCAACTGGCTGCTGCGGCGGGCGTTGGTTCGGCAGGAGCAGCGGCTGGCGCAGCGGGCGACGGGCGTGATCACCGCCTCGCGGTTTTTGGCGGATGATTGGGCGGCGCGACATTCCGGCCAGCGTTTTTTGTATCTTCCCAATGGTCTCGCCCGGGCGACAGAGCGGGTTCGGGTGGAGGAGAACGGGCGGGTGGCGCTGCTGTTTACTCGCGGGAACGATGTGGATGTGCGGCGGCTGGCGAGGGTGTGGCGGGCGGTGGCTGAGCAGGTGGCTGACGCCGAGCTTTGGGTCGTGGGCGATTGGCCCGATGCGCCCGCGCGGTTGCCGCGAACGACTGTCTGGGGCTGGTTGGAGGGTGCGGCGTTAGCGCACGTCCTTGGGGGAGCCGCACTTTGCTTCTTTCTCCCAGAAAATACGCCTTTGCTGCGGGCCAAGTCGCCGGCGCGGCTGCTGGATTGTTTGGCGCGGGGGTTGCCGGTGGCGACGCTGGATGTGGGGGAGTATGGGGCGCTGGCTCGGGCGGCGGGCGCTGTTGCGGCCGGGAGTGAGGCTGAACTGGCGTCGCAGATGGCGATGTTGTTGCAGTCGCCCGAGTTGCGCGGGATCCTGTCGCGGCGGGTTTGGCGCGGGGCCGAGGCGTTGTCGTGGTCTGGGCGGGCTGCGGCGCTGGATGGCTGGCTGGAGTCTATTCTTTCGTAGTTTTCTTGCGTCTGGTGGTTTTTGCGGTTTTGGCGGTTTTGCTGCGGCTGGTTGTTTTGCCTGCCTTGCTGGTCTTGGCTGTTTTTTTCCTGCTCCGGGTTGTTTTTTTGGCTGATTTTGTTTTCTTGCGCTTCAGGGCCTTGAGTTTTTTGTCCTGGGCCTTGCGTTCTTTGCGCAGTTGGGCGACTTCTTTTTGCAGGGCTTTGATTTCGGCTTCCATTTTTTTCTCGAAGGCTTTCTGACGTTTCATGTCGAGCTGGGGCGCTTCGATCTGGATGATTTCGACCCGGTCGCCGGTTTTGTCGCTGAGGGAGCGGAGGGCGCCGCCGCTGTGCTGGAGTTTTGCGCCCACAGTGGTGAGTTTGGCTCCGGCCTGGGTGAGTGATGAGCCCAGGTGGCGCAGTTGCTGGGCGGCGTTGCTGAAGTCGTCGCCGATTTCGGAGAGGCGGTCGGCTGTGGCTGAGAATCGGTCGGCTGCGTCGTCGGCCAGCGAGGATTCTGAGATTTCGATGCCGGTGACGACGTGGAATCCCATGATTTCGGTGTAGCGGGGTTCGATGGCGGGGATGTGGATGCCATCAACCTGGTGGCCCAGGTTTTGCAGCATAGCGGCTACGTTTTCCAGTTGCAGGTTGCAGCGTTCGAGGGCGACGGCGGCCATGGCTGTGAGTTCGTAGGCGCTGAGGGCGTCGTCGTTGGGATCGGAGCCGGTGAGCCAGGTGCTGGCCCGCACCGCGCCTTCGCCCGCGGCGACGATGCTTTCTCCGGCGTCATCCAGGAGTTCGGGCAGGTTTTCGACGAAGTGGGTGAATGCGGCCCGGTTTTCGTTGATGTAGTGGATGATGTCGTCGAGGTGGCTACGGTTGGCTTTCAGGAATTCCATGACGTCTTCGAGATGGCCGCGGTTGTGTTTGATGAAGACCATGATTTCTTCGAGATGGTGGCTGTTCTTTTTGACGAAGTCCATGGCGTCGGTGATGTAGTGGCGGTTTTCGTTGATGAAAGCCATGATGTCGTCGATATGGTCTTTGTTGTCGCTGATGTATTCCAGGCTGTCGATGAATCGTTCCCGGTTTTCCCAGACCATGTTGGTCGAGGCGACGATTTTGTCGCGTTCTTCCCAGAGGGCGTCCACCAGTTCGATGACGCGTTGCAGGTCGAGATCGTCCATGTTTTCGAGCAGGCTTTGCCACATTTTCGAAGCTCCTTTTTTTGATGAGGGTCTGCGGGGAGGTGATGAAAGGTTGAGTCTGTTGCAGCAGTGTGTGCATCGCCGTTGCATTGACGGCTGTCATATTTGTCTTTTTCGTTGTGTTCAGGTAAAGTAGCATATCTTTAGATTTTCTTCAAAAATCGTAGATGCCAGCGTATCCTGGTTTGGAATCGCAGTGTGTGACCGGGTGCGATGATGGGTGCGCGAGACTGCGTGCTTGTTTTTTCGCACCGGATGCGCGGCAGACGGTTGCAAATGTTCTCGGAGGCATTTATGGCTCAGACTTCAGATGTCATCATTATTGGCGGCGGCGTGCATGGCGCCAGCCTGGCTTTTCATCTCGCTCAGCGGGGCGTCAAGCCTTTGGTGTTGGAGAAAAAGTTCGTGGCTGCGGGCGCGACCGGGCGCTCCAGCGGACTGGTGCGGATGCACTATGATTTTCGACTGGAAGCGGAGCTGGTGTGGCAGTCGTTTCAGTATTTTCGCAATTGGGACGAGATGGTGGGGGGGGATTGCGGGTTTGTGCGCACGGGTTTTATTCGCATTGTGCAACCGGAGTATGAGGAGGCGCTGCGGGCCAATGTAAAGATGCAGCAGGATATCGGCATTCCCACGCTGTTGGTGACCGCAGATGATGTCAAGCGCCTGGCTCCCTACATGGTTACGGATGATTTTGCGGTGGCTGCGTATGAGCCGGAGTCGGGTTATGCGGATCCGCCGGCCACGGCCATGAGTTTGATGGATGCAGCCCGGCGGTTGGGCGCGCGGTTGAAGTCGGGCGTGCAGGTGACCGAGGTGCTGACGGATGACAGCAAGGTGCTGGGGGTGAGGACGGCCGATGGCGGTGAATGGCACGCGCCCATCGTGGTCGATGCAGCGGGGCCGTGGGCGGATCGCATCGCGGCCATGGTGGGGCTGGATTTGCAGATGGTCACCTGGAGCCATGATGTAATGTTTTTGCGCCGCCCCAAGTCGATTGGGCCGAGTCATCCTACGATTATCGATGACGCCCAGGAGATGTATATCAGGCCCGAGCGGGGCGGTCTCACCCTGGTGGGGCTGGAGGTGGGCAATCCTCTGGGCGAGGATCCGGACAGCGATGCGGATCACGCACATCCTGGCTATGTGGATCGGGCGGTGGATCACATCTGCCGTCGCATTCCCGTGATGGAGGAAGGTTCGCTGCACAGCGCTCACACTGGTTACGATGGCCTGAGTATGGATCAGCGGGCGATTTTGGGCCCGGCCGGGCCCGAGGGCTTCTGGCTGAATTGCGGGCACAGCGGCACCGGTTTCAAGATCGCGCCGGCCACGGGCCTGAGCATGGCCGAGTGGATGGTGGATGGTGCGCCGCAGACGGTGGACATCCGGCCTTTCGCCTTCGACCGAATTCCCGCGGGCCAGCCCTTGCGGGCCGAACACCCCTATGCCGATATCTGGCGGTAGCAACTCGACAGTGAAGTCTTCGCCCTTTGGGCAAGAAAATGTCTCACGCAAAGGCGTAAAGAAAAGAGATGCAAAGAATTGCAACCGCCAACGACCTTGGCGGTTGCCTCATTTCATTTGGGTGCGTCCCATTTCGGTTGGAAGCGTTTGCCACGTCCGCCCGACGATGAGGTCGCCGGGCTACAAAACAGCGCTGGATAAATCCGGCTAGCCCCGCTGGGGCGCTGGCGGCGGCGCGAAGCGCCCCGTTAATGAATGGATTATTTTAACTTTCCAACTCATTTGGGACGCACCCATTTCATTTTTGCAAGGAGCTTTCAATGACTGCCCCACTCATCGCTTCCACGCCTCTTGCCGAAACCGCCGCCGCGCTGCGCAGCGGCGCGCTGGATTTGTTCCAGTATCTGGATGCGCTTTTCGCCCGACAGGAGCAGGTCGAACCGCAGGTGCAGGCTTTCGTGCCCGAGCCCGATCGCCGCGGCCGAGTCATGGCCCAGGCTCAGGCTCTGCTGGAACGCTATCCCCAGCCGGGCCAGCGCCCGCCCCTGTTCGGCATCCCCATCGGCGTCAAGGATATTTTCCACGCTGAGGGGCTGCTCACCCGGGCTGGATCCAATCTGCCGCCGGATGAGCTCACCGGGCCCGAGGCCGCAGTGGTTGCGGGCTTCAGACGGGCGGGCGCGCTGGTCATGGGCAAGACGGTGACCACCGAGTTCGCTTATTTCGCTCCGGGCCCCACGCGCAATCCCCACAATCTGGCGCATACGCCCGGCGGCTCCAGCAGTGGGTCGGCTGCGGCGGTGGCCGCAGGCCTGGTTCCTCTGGCCATCGGCACCCAGACCATCGGCTCGGTCATCCGTCCGGCCGCGTTTTGCGGCGTCGTGGGCTACAAGCCCAGCTACAACCGCATCGATCCCGGGGGACTGCTGTTCTTCTCTCGTTCGGCGGATCACGTGGGCCTGTTCACCCAGGATGTGGCTGGGATGCGCCTGGCCGCGTCGGTGGCGTGCAACGGCTGGGACAAGACCACGGAGGTGGTGCGCAAGCCGGTGTTGGGCGTTCCGGTCGGGCCTTACCTGGAGCAGGCCTGCGCCGAGGGGCTTGCCGCTTTCGCCGCGCAGGTGGATGCGCTGCGCGCGGCCGGTTACCATGTGAAGGAGGTTCCTCTGTTCAACAACATTGCGGATATCAACCGAATTCATCGCCAGCTCATCGCCGCTGAATTCGCACAGGAGCACGCCCGCTGGTACGCCCAATTCAAGGAGCTTTATCGTCCCCGCACCGCCGCGCTCATCGAAGAGGGCATGACGGTGGACCCCGAGGCGGTGGCGGACGCCCGGGATATGCAGCGTCTGCTGCGGGAAGAGGTGCTGCATATCATGGACGTGAACGCGGTGGATTTGTGGATTGCGCCGGCCGCGCCCGGACCTGCGCCCGAGGGCCTGAACAGCACCGGGGATCCCATTATGAACCTGCCCTGGACCTTCATCGGTCTGCCCGCCGTCACCGTGCCCGCGGGCGTCGCGGCCAATGGCTTGCCTCTGGGCCTGCAGATGGTCGGGCCGTGGATGATGGACGAGGAGTTGCTGGCCTGGGCCGAGGACGTGCAGCCGCTGTTTTGAAAATCGGTCTCACGCAAAGCATGTCCTGAGCGCAGCCGAAGGGACGCCAAGGTGCAAAGGGAAAAAGTGATGCGTAATGCGTGATGCGTAATTCGTGAGGTCGTTACGCATCACGCATTTTTGCATGGTTTATTCTCGTCCAAAACGTCAAACGTCAAAAAGAGCCTCCTCGCCACGTTTTGACGTTTGACGCTTTACGTTTGACGCACTTTGCCAGGCATTGACCACATGAAATTGTAAAGATCTGGACACTGGCGTTTTTTATTCTAACCACAGATTCTCACAGATTTTCACAGAAAAAGGGAAAAAGCAAACAAAAAATCTGTGAAATCCGTGCAATCTGTGGTTGAAAATACCGTTTCGAGAGGCCAAAATCATTTTCGCCAGACTCCAGTAAAGATGAAGGATGGACGATCTGAACCACGCCTTTTTTACGTTATTCCTCTTCCCCTTCGCTCTTTTTCTCGTCGAACGGAGGGGCCTCCGCGGAGGATTGGAGCGTTGCCTCCGCTTCTTCCGGCTCCAGCAATGGGGTGGCGATTCCCTCTTCCACGACGCTGAGTTCTCCGGATTCAGCTTCAGGTTCGGGCATGTTGGTGTGCACGCGAACGCGGCGGAATTGCTTGCCATTGGCCACGGTGATGATCATATCGAAATCCACATCCTCAGGCACCAGGCCGAAATCTTGTAGGGTCCAGATGGTGGTGATGCGGTCGGAGAGGTTGGGCCACTGGTTTTTGGCCCAGCGGTAGCGCTGGCGGCTGAATTGCCAGGTGTCTTCCGGCTGGCGCACGGGCTTGAAGGCCTGATATTCGGCCCATATCTCTTCGCGAGGCGTCAGGGGGAAGAGGATGTCGATCATAGCCTGCTGCACCACCTCGGGCCCGCGACCTGTTTCATTGGAGACCCAGTTGACATGATAGTTGTGAATGAACATAAAGATGCCGTAGTGGGAGTACTCCTCGATGCGGCGGGCGATTTCCTCTTTCTGAGCGTATGCCCGCTCATAGGCCTCTTCCATGATGAGGTTGGGCTCCTCGATGCGCTCCTCGTGTTCATCTTCGTGCTCGAAAACCTGCGGGTCCAGGTGATAAAGATAGGCGACGAGGCGTTTGATGCGGTTATCGCCCACATTGAACTTGACCAGCCGCCCCTCGGCCAGCAGGTCTTCCAGCGCGTCGGCGATGCCGCGCTGGCGGGCCTGTTCGATGGCCCGTTCGATGCCCGATTTGGGCTTGATCTTGCTGCTTCCGGCCACGATTTTATCGATGAGGGTGCGCACATCCTGCTTGTGAATGCCGCCATTGGCTACGAAAAGCTGGAACAGGGTGAGGGCCACGCCTACGATGGCCACCGCGTACAAAGCGTGGGTTTTCTCCACCACTAGCACCGCGCCCATGAGATAGCTGGCGAACATGCCCCGGACGCCCGCGAATTTCAGGGTCTTGGCTTCGGGCGAGCCGGGCTTGATGCCCTTCTTTTCCAGCACGTCTGGGCGCACAAACACCACCGCGGTGCTGGTGATCATAAACGCGCTGACGAATCCGAACGCGTAATAGCTTTCCACCACCACCACTTGCTTGATAATGGGGATGAGCAAGGCGGAGACAGCCCAGATGATGGCGATGCCCACCCGATCATCGTGCAGGAAATTGGGCAGCCTGCCCAGCCGGGCCGCGTTGGCCGCAACTGCAGCGCCGCCCACATAACCGCCGCCCTGCGCCAAAAGCAGAATGAAGGCCATGAGAGTGCCCGCGATGAAGAGGAACGTCGCGCCCACAGAGCCCGCCAGAGCCTTGGTGATGGCCTTTGAAACCGCTACATCGTAGGAGACTTGCTCCACGAACGCATCATGATCCACGGGCGGCGGCTCCTGCTGCCCGGTTTTGCCTCCCAAAATCCCCTCGAAGGGATGCGCGAGCTGCTCCTCCGCGAAAATCGCCTCGGCCGCCAGCCTGTCGGCCTGGGTGACCTGGATATCATCGGGATTCACGCCCGGGCTCATGGCCTGGGTGGCCACGATCTCATATTCGATGAGCAGGGTGCTGTACCCCTCGGTGGCCGGGATATTCCACACCTTGGCTCCGTAAAGCTGGGCCACGCCCGTGCCGATGAGGAAGACCGCGGCCAGGGTCAGGGCCACGCTGATGACCTTCCATTTGGGCTTGGCCGCGTGCTTGCCGCTGGCCGGGATCACCTCGTAGCCCGAAAAGCCCAGCATGGCGCTGGACATGGATCTGAAAAAGAGTTGCAGAATGACCACCGTGCCCAACGCGGCCATATCTTGCTGCGCCCGCACCACATTCTCCACCACATTGGCGGCTTGCAGACGGCGAATAATGCCCTCGGTGAGAAAAGCCCAGTCGGGATGAATGGCCGCCTCCACCGCCACCAACGAGAGGGCTCCCAACGTGAACAGGGTGAACGCGCCGCCGCCGATGAGGAACAGGGGCACGGCTCGCTTGGGGCCCATCAGCACCAGCACGCCCATGATGAAGAAGGCGAAGAATTCCGCCAGGAGGATGCGATAAGGCGCCATCTCGGGCAGCACGAGCATGGTCACATCCGCGGCAGAGATGGAGCTGATGATAATGGTCAGCACCGCATCGATGAAGAAAAGACTGGTGCCCACCCACGAAAGCCAACGCAGCCATTTGGGGCCGATGGCCTCGACCATAGGCCCGCTGCCGCCCGCGTTGGGGCGCAGATAGCTGCCCGCCTTGTACGCGGGCACAATGCCGAAATACAACAAAACGGATAGCACCACGAACGCCCAGATGGCGATCTTGTGGTATCCCGCCGCGCCGTGGATGGCCAATAGGGTTTGATACGCGGCCACGCTAAACGCGTCTGCCGCTATCTCGAAAATGAGTGCAAAGACGCCCAGGCCGGCGCCCCCCAGCAGCAGCCCCTCGACCAGGAGTTTGGGGAGTTTCTTCCGGGCCTCCTGGCGTTCGGCAGGAGATATGTAACTTTTTAGCAACATAATCAGGTCCTTTTTGATGTCGAAAGATTTTTGATGAAGACCCTGTCAGTGGCAAAATAAAGAGGTCGCCTGCTGTGCGAGCGCCTTTCAGACAGGCTCCAACGAACGTCCGTCAATGCAGCCCCATTTGCCGGGGCTGGCGGACAACCAATCCTTGTTACATGACGGTATGATATACCAGAAAACCCGTCAGTGTGCAAAGACCATCAGTCCTGACAGGCATCATGGAAGCAAACAATCTTTCTTTTTCTCGCTTTGATCCCAACGAGGGCGTGATGGAGGTTTCCAGGCCCGAGGACGTGGATTTCGACAAAATGCCGCTGATCCCGGCCATCGTGCAGGATGCGGATACGGGCCAGGTGCTCACCCTGGCCTACATGAATCGCGAATCCCTGGCGATGACCCTGGCCCTGCGCCAGACCGTCTTCTGGAGTCGCAGCCGCCAGGCGTTGTGGCATAAGGGCGAGACCAGCGGGAATTTTCAAGACGTGGTTGGCATCCGGCTGGACTGCGACGGCGACGCGCTATTGGTGCTGGTGCGGCCCCGCGGGCCCGCCTGTCACACCGGCGCGATGACCTGCTTTCATCGGTTGCTGGCGGATGGGGATGGCGAGGGATAAGGTGCCACGCACGTGAGCTGTGCGCCGCGCGCTATCTTTCTCACTCCCACCATTCGCAAATGCCCATGGCCTGCTTCCACGCGTTGATGGCGATCTCGATCGATTCGTCATCCAGGGGGGCCAGGGGCGACCGGGGTTCTCCGGCCTGATAGCCGCGATAGGCCAGCAGGGCCTTGATGGCGGGGATGCTCATGCTTCCGATCTTGCCGTGCAGCTCGGTGATGGCCCGCTGCAGGGCCGCAGCCCGCACCAGGTCTTTGCTCTGCACCGCATTCCACAGCGAAACCATCAGCTCGGGCACGATGTTGGCGAAGGCCGTGATGCTGCCCGCCGCGCCCATGATCAAGGCCGGGTAGGCCAGGTTGGGGCTGCCTGCAAACAGCACGAAATCCTGGGTTTCCTGGATGTGCAGTTGCAGCGTCACCCGCTTGAGGTCTCCCGAGGAATCCTTGATGCCGACGACATTGGGGTGATGCGCCAGCTCTTCGATGAGTTCGATGGGGAGATCGTAGGCGGTGAATGCGGGCACGGTGTACAGCAGGATGGGGATGGGGCTCTCGTTGGCCAGGGTCAGAAAATGACGCCGTTGCGCCTGGGTTTTGCCGCGGGTGTAGTAGACGGGCGTCACGACCAGAGCCGCGTCCGCGCCATCCTCAGCAGCCCATTCCAGATTGCGCAGGGTCTGACGGGTGCTCTCTGCGCCGCATCCGGCCAGCAGAAAACGATCCTGGGGGATGGCGGCGCGGGCGGCCTGGAGCACCGCGCGACGCTCGTCGTTTTCAAGATACATGAATTCGCCCGTGCTGCCGAAGACGAGGAAGCCGTGCACGCCCGCATCGAGCCAGCGGGCGATGTTGGACTGCATGGCCTGGGGCGAGGCTTTGTCATCGATGAACGGGGTGACGCAAGCGGGGACGATGCCGTGAAGATTCATAATGTCTCCTTTGATGAAAGGGGGAAATGCGGGCCAATGTTGAATCAACTGCAAAAAGATTATTTCACCACGGAGACACGGAGATCACGGAGAAAATAGTGGTAGTTCACAGAGAAATTCCTCTCCAAATCTCACCTTTTTCTTCCTCCGTGCACTCTGTGCCTCCGTGGTGAAGTTTTTTTCAGTAGAGCCAATGTTGTAATGCTGCTGACGGACTTTTTTGCCGATTTGTGTTAAAGTGAAGCGCATCGATCACTCATCGCACAACCATAAGGAGAATCTGTCATGATCAACGAGAAAAATCATCCTAATCGTCATCGAGAAGATGTGCCCGTTGGAAAAACCGTCGCCTTCTGCCGCTGCTGGCAATCGGAAAAATTCCCCTATTGCGATGGCGCGCACCGCAAGGTGAACGCCGAGACGGGGGATAAATTGGGCCCGGTTATCGTCACGGGCGTGGCTGCGGAATGATTTCAGGGAGCAATCATTGGTTTGTTGGGCGGTTGCTCCTCTTCGTCGATTTCGGGCAGGGGCAGCCTGAGTCTGCTCAGCAGATCATCCAGGCCCGAGATGTAGGGGGCTGCGCATTGTTCCAGCCGGGCCAGGGCGGCGTTGGTTTGGGCTCCGAACAAAATGACCACGTTGGTGAGATAGAGGTAAAGCATCAGCGCCATGACCGCGCCGATTGAGCCGTAGACCACATTGAAACTCGAGAAGCCAGAGCTGAGATACCACGAAAATCCGTAGCCCAGCAACACCCAGGCTATGGCTGTGAGGGCGGAGGAGATGATGGTGATCTGTTTGGGCGCGCGGCGGCTGGGGATGTAGTGCATCATCAAAAAGAAGGCGATGAAGGCCACGATGAAGACGACGAAGCTGCTGGCCAAAATGTTCAGCAGCGATGAGATGTAGCTGGGGAGAGGAAAGGGAATGTAGGCGATGATGATCGATGAAAGTCCCGAAAGAAACAGCAGCAAAAAGAGCCCGGGAATGGCCAGCAAGATGACCAATGCGCCGATGCCGCGCATCACAAAGGAGTTGTAGGTGTATTCCCGGGAATGGATTAGATCGATGGCGGAGAGCAGGCCGCGCAAAAAGCCAGTGGCCGACCACAGCAGGGTGATGGCGGCGATGATGCTGGGGACGGTGCGCGTGCCGATGACATCTTGCAAGAGGTTGGTGATGATCTCGGCTCCATGGGGGAGCAGGTTGATGATCGCATCGATTGCCGCCTGCTGTTTTGCCGTGTCGGTCAGGATAAAGCCGAGGATGCTGGTGATGAGGATGAGCAGGGGGAAGATGGAGAAGACTGCGTAGTAGGTGAGCGCCGCCGAGCGCAGGAAGAGCTCGTTGCGGATCATGTTGTAGTAGAAGCAGCGGGCGAATTTGATGATTTTGCGTAGCAATATCAGGCTCCTGCTGTGCCGTGAGGGGATTGCTGCTCGACAGCGCCGCGAATGGCCTCGAAATCGTCCCAGTCCTCGGCGATGAACGTGATGAGGAGTTCAGCCAGGCCGTCGGGCGTTTCGATCATGGGGCTATGGCCCGCGCCGTGCAAAATCTCGAGATTGCCCGCGCCCGGGATAGCCAGCAGCGTCAGATGCGCGTCCTTCTCCTCCAGCATGATGTCGTCCTCGCCCCGCACGATCATCACCGGCAGGGTGAGACGGCGCAGACGGTCTCCGGGCTTCCACGCATCCAGCCCGCGGGCGATGGCGGGGAGGGTCAGCGGCGTCAGGGTGGCCGCATCCGCCAGATATTGGGCGAACTCGGGGCTTTCCTTGTCCAGATGCGGTGCGCTGGCGCCGAGCATGGCGGCCAGCATCTCGCGGTCGGAGGTCATGCGCTCCAGCAGCGGATAGGCTTCTTCCGGGGTTTGCACGCCGGTCGCGGGCGGCGGCCCGATGAGGGTGAGGGTGATCACCCGCTCGGGCGCCAGCAGCGCGTATTCGATGGCCACGGGCGCGGCGGTGCTGTGCGCAACCAAATGCACCTGGGCCAGGTTCAGCGCGTCGATGAACGCGATGAGGTCGCGCAGTCGGGCGGGGACGCTGTACCGCTCCAGGCCTTCTGGCCGGTCGGAATCGCCATAGCCGATGGCGTCGAAAGCCAGGCCGCGCCAGCCCGCGGGCAGGCGAGCCAGCAGGGGCTCCCACCAGCGAGAGGAGCCCAGGTTGCTGTGCAAGAAGAGGAGGACGGGCGTCTGGCCCGCGCGCTCCCGGTAGTGGATGCGTCCGCGTTCGGTGTCGATGTAAGGCATGGGGATGAAGAGACGTTATGGGGAATGGGCAAGAAAATATCTCACGCAAAGACGCAGAGCCGCAAAGGAAAAAAGAGGCAAAGAAAAACTTAGCGCGTAACGACTTTGCGTGAGATTAGCTTTTGATAAAAGGGCGTGTTAGACCGGCCAAAATTCGGCCAGAAAGGCCAGGACTTGCCGGGCGTAGTCGTCGGGAATTTCGAGATGGGGCGTGTGGCCCGCCTGGGGCAACAGCAGGAATCGGGCGCGGGGGAGTGCGTCGGCAATGGCCCGGCTGTGGCTGACGGGAAAGAAGGGGTCTTCGCCGCCGTGGATGATCAGCGCCGGGCAACGGATGTGCGAGAGGGCCTCGCGTTCATCCCAATCGAAGAAGGCGGGATCCAGCCAGCGGTCTCGCCAGCGACGAATGACCTCCTGGGCCCGATGGCCATGGGCCCGCTGCATGGATTTGATGAAACGCGGGTCCTGGCCCAGGGTCTCCTGGAATCGCCGAAACCCGCGCGCCAGGCTCTCCCGTTCATACCACAAATGCGGCGATTCCGCCACTACCGCAGCCACGCGGGCGGGGCGCGCCGCGGCCGCCAGCAGGCTGATGGTCGCGCCGTCGCTGTTGCCGATGAGCGCGACTTCCTCCACGCCCAGCGCGTCCATCAGCGCGATGAGATCGTCTCTGTCGCTATGCAGGTAATCCAGGGGCCAATGCGTCACGGGCTGCGAGCGCCCGAAACCGGGCCTGTCGTAGCTGATGACCTGGTAGCCGGCCGCGGCCAGCCGGGGCGCGAGAAAACGCCAGTCGCGGGTGGAGCCGGTGGCGTTGTGCAGCAGGATGACGGGCGGGCCATGACCGCTGGTCTGGTAATAAACGCGTCGTCCGTTCAGGTTCAGAAAACTCATAAGGGAGGTGACCATCTGCCCGACAGATTTGCAAGCCAGCGACTCCTCCCCCTGCAAGGCGTCAGCCGGAGCGGGGGGAGGCCGGGAGGGGGGCTTTTCGCCAGGCCAAATTTGAACTTGCTGGACGTGTTTGGAGGGAATTTGACATTGTCGAAGTAGTTGCCGATTACTGCATGATGATGGGGCCGACTCTGCGGCGATCTTTCAGATTATAGAACCGCTGTTCCTCTTTGGCAACAGCGGACGAGGGGGTCGCCAGCGATTCATCGTCATAACCGGAATGATGTTATACTTGCATCATGCCCGTTGAAACACCGATGAACTCCCATCTCGAAACCGATCTCTGGCGTTGGCTGCTGTTCGAATCGGGGCTGACGCGCCGCCGCGCCCGGGAGATCATCCTGCAGGGCGCTCAGAGCAACGCGCTCTCGCTGTTTTGGGAGGCGGGCCCGACGATTTTGGCTCAACAACTGGGGCTTTCGTCCGACGAGGCGGCGGGGTTGCGCTCAGCGCAGGCGGACTGGGCCCGGCTGCGCGCCCGCTTCGAGCAGGAGCGCAGTCAGGGGCTGATGACGCTGCGCATCAACGAGGCCGGTTATCCCGATTCCCTCGCCCGTTTTCTGCCCCTCCAGCAACGCCCGCTGCTGCTCTTTTTGCGGGGCGACGCCTCGCTGCTGGATTTGCCTCTGGCGCTGCCCGTGGCCGAAACGCCGCCCGATGAACCCGCCATCGCCTGGGCGCTGGAGACCCTGGCCGAGCTGACCGCGGAGGGCGCGCTGGCCCTGTTCGTAGCCCGGGCCGGATTCGAAGCCCGGCTTGTCAGGATGTTCCTCGATGCGGACATGCCCTTCGCTCTGGTCATCCCCCGGGGTCTGAACGCTTATCAGCCGCCCGCGGGGCTGCAACGGGCGCTGGACGCGGGCCGGGTGCTGCTGCTCAGTCCTTTCGGGCCAGATTGGCGGCCCGCGGCCGGTGGCGAGGCTGCCATCTCGCCCCACGCCGTCGCCTTCGCCCGCGCCCTGGCTCACGCCTGGCTGCTGCTGACGCAACCCGCGCCGCAGCCCGCGCCCGGTCAGCCATGCTTCTGCGCTCCCGGCGTCGTCGATGAAAACTGCCCGGAGGTCTATGACGGCGCGGAGGGATTTTTCCTGCGTCTGGCCGAGGGCGTCGCGCCCATCCACCCGGGCGTAAACGTGAGCGCCCCCCAGCCCCCGCCCGCACAAGAACCTGTCGATCCCGCCGAGCTTCTCGAAACCCTGGCCCGGGGCGGACGCGTTCCCCCGGCTCTGGCCCGGCGTCTCAAGCATCGCTCCCAAAACCATCCCTGATTGCCACCAACATGGAATGTCCCAACTGCGGAACCTGGAATCCTGACGACAAGAAAGTCTGTTGGCGCTGCCAGACTCCTCTGCCCAAACCTGAATCCGAAAAGAAAAAGCGCAAGACGCCCACCATCATGGGCATGTCCATCTGGCTGTTTCTTTTGGTTTTGATCATGCTGGCGCTGCCGTTGCTGATGGGGCGCTGCGGTGCGTTGCCTCACTGAACATGATCGGCGCTATCGAGGATTTTCGGGCGGCGCTGCTGGCCTGGTTCGACGTCCACGCCCGGCCGCTGCCCTGGCGGGATGACGTCAGCCCGTATCACACCTGGGTCAGCGAGATCATGTTGCAGCAGACCCAGGCGGCCACCGTTATCCCCTACTACCGGCGTTTCATCGCCCGTTTTCCTACGGTGCAGGCCCTGGCCCGTGCGCCCATCGATGATGTGTTGAAATTGTGGGAGGGATTGGGCTACTATCGGCGAGCCCACCACCTGCACCAGGCCGCGCACATCATCGTCGAGCGGCATGGCGGTCAATTGCCGCGGGATGAAGACGCGCTGCTGGCCCTGCCGGGCGTCGGACGTTACACCGCGGGCGCTATTCGCTCCATCGCTTTCGGTCAGCCTGCGCCCGTGCTGGATGGCAACGTCCGGCGCGTCCTGGCCCGTCTGGACGACGTGACCGAGAGCATCGATCTGCGGGAGACGGAGAAACGTCTTTGGGCCCGAGCCGCCGAATTGCTCCCCGCGGAGCGCCCCGGCGATTTCAATCAGGCCATGATGGAGCTGGGCGCGACCATCTGCCAACCGGCCGCGCCCCGCTGCGACGTTTGTCCTGTGGTCGATTTTTGTCTGGCCCGGGCCCGAGGCGTGCAAACCCAACGCCCGGTGCGCACGCCCAAACAGCGCATTCCCCATTATCATGTGGCCGCGGGCGTGGTCTGGCACGCGACTGATCCCGGCCGTTTTCTTATCGCCCAGCGCCCGGTGGGGGGCATATTGGGCGGGCTGTGGGAGTTTCCGGGCGGCAAGCAGGAGCCGGGCGAGGCGTTGCCCCAGACCCTGGCCCGGGAATTGCAAGAAGAGCTGGCCATCCAGGTGGCGGTGGGGGAGAAATTCACCCAGGTCAAGCACGCGTTCACCCATTTTCGCATCACCTTGCACGCGTTTCACGCCCGGCATTTGGCGGGCGAACCCCGGTGCATCGGCGTGGATGACTGGCGCTGGGTGACCCTGGCCGATGTGGACTCCTTCGCCTTCGCCAGGACGGATCGGGCCATCATCGCCGCGTTGCGTAACGAATCATCCCCGCGATTTTCGTGACTGCTTTGAAAATAGAACACGGATGAACACAGAAAAACACGGATAATTCAAAAAATCTGTGACCGAAGGCCGTGTCAATCCGTGTCCTCGTCTTTCATCGGTATCGGCGCGGGCTTGCCCGCCGTTGGACTGTTCCGTAAATAGAACGCTTGCTGATTGCTGAAGGTTGGCAAAACCAGCGTCGGGCGAGTCTGCAACGGGCGTGATGCGTAATGTGTAATGCGTGAGGTCGTCACATATCACGCATCACGTATCACGCATCACGCATCACGCATTACGTCTCTCCTACGTCATTTCGAGGGAGCGCAGCGACCGAGAAATCTCCTTTCTCACCCTGTCGCCAGCAAAATCGGCAGATAGATGGCGTCGGGCGCAGGCGTGCTTGTTGGCGTGGATGTCGGCGTTGTGGTGGCCGTGGGCGAGGGGGTGTTTGTCGGGGTCGGCGTGGCTGTGGCCGTGGGCGAGGGGGTGCTTGTCGGGAGCGGCGTGGCTGTGGCCGTGGGCGCGGGGGTGTTTGTCGGGAGCGGTGTGGCTGTGGCCGTGGGCGCGGGCGTGCTTGTCGGGAGCGGCGTGGCTGTGGCCGTGGGCGCGGGAGAAGGCGTGGGCGCGCTGAGGGATTTTCGCAGGGTGAATTGGTCGTAAACCGTGCCGTAGAAATCGATGAAGGTGAGCTTGAGTTCGTTCCCCTCGACGTCGATGACCACAGAGCCGTGCTTGAGGAAATCGGTGTACATGACCGGATGCCCGAAGGGGCCCGAGGCTAGCTTCGAGGAGGAGCCCGCCACCACGTAGACGGTTCCCTTGTGCGGGCCCGGCCCTTTGGCGTAGGCGTGATCGATCTGCGGGTTGCCGCTGCCGTGATCCAGGATCATGCGGTCTTCCAGGGTGTCGGACGCACCGTAATGCCCGTCGATCAGGTAAGAGCGTTCGTAGGAGTGGCTGTGGCCCGTTAGCACCACGTCCACGCCGCCCGCCTCCAGGATGGGGAGAAATCGCTCCCGCATCCGGATGGAGTTGCCTTCCTTGTCGGAATCGTGCCTGCCCTTGGTGTAGGGGGGATGATGCCAGAACGCGATGATCCAATCCTGGTTCGTCCTTTGCAGATCATTGTAGACCCAATCGATCATGGGCTGCGGGCCCAGCGGCCACCAGATGCTCTTTTCTGAATCCAGGCTGATGATGTGGATGTTGCCGTAATCGAACGAGTAGTAAGCCTCGGTGCCCGAAGCGAGACCGCCGGCCTCGCCATGCGTGGGCAGGGAGAAGACGTCGTAGTAAGGGCCCATCTGGGTCGCGGTGTCGCTGCTGAGGCTGTCGTGATTGCCCAGGGTGGGCCAGAACACCGCAGTTTGCATCAGATCGCCGAACACATCGAACAAATCCTTCTGATACTCGTCGTCCGCGCCGTTGGAGTAGGCGATGTCACCCAGCAGCAGGGCCAGATCGGTGCGGCGGTCGCCCGTGTAGGCGTAGTAGGCGTCGCGCGTGCGCTGGGCCACGGGAGGATAGCCGGAATCGCCCAGCACCCAGATGCGGGTGGCCGCGCGTTCGCCTATGGATGGCGCTGTGATGAAATAGCGGTCGGGGTCGGGCCCGGCCAGGGTTTGGGTGATGGTTCCCACCGCGTAGAAGTAGGTTGTGGCTGGCTCCAGTCCGGTGAGAGAGATGACGTGGTCTGTCACCGGCTGGGCGGCTTGGACGACCTCTGTCAGCGCATCGGGCGAAGGGCCAAAGCGCACGGCGCTGGAGCCGGGCTCGTCGGTTCGCCAGCGGATGAGCATACTGTGGGGCGTGGCCAGTTGCAGGTAGGGGCCCCGGACGATGTGGATGCTATCTTCGTCGTTTCCGGTTCCGGGCATGGCCGCGGCCGCGCCCGGTCCGGGGAGTTGTGCGATGAGATACAGGCTGAATAGGGTCAGGATGGTGAAAAATGCGAGAATGCGACGAGACAAGCGGGCGGGCCTCCTGAAAGTTGGGTTGAAGATGAGGGCAAGTTATATCGCGGGCTGCGCTCTTTGTCAAGTCGCCCCGCGACGCGAAATCAGTCGCCTCAGGCGGGCGTTGGACATTATCCGGGCCGCGTTTGGTTCGGAGACAAGCCCCCCTCCCGGCCTCCCCCCGCTTCGGCTGACGCCTTGCAGGGGGAGGAGTTCTTCGCTTTGCCAATATGTGCAGCAGATGAGCATCTTCCTCCCCCGAACACGAGCGCAGCGAGTATCGGGGGAGGGG
>JALWDV010000832.1 GCA_027036755.1 Anaerolineae bacterium | reverse complement strand
GGCAATGACGCTTTTCAGGAAACCGACGTCACCGGCGTCACCCAGGCCGTGACTAAACACAATTATCTGGTCACCGATGTCAAAGACCTGGCCCGGATTCTGAAGGAAGCGTTCCACATCGCCCGCACCGGACGCCCCGGCCCCGTGCTGGTGGATATCTGCAAGGACGTGCTCAACGACGAAACTGACTTCGAATATCCCGAGGAAGTGAATCTACCCGGCTACCATCCTTATTTCGGGCTGGATGAGAAGGCGGTCGAGGCTGCGGCTGAGCTGATCAACAACGCGCATCGTCCGGTCATCATCGCCGGGCACGGCGTGCAGATGGCCCACGCCGAGAATGAATTGCGAGAGCTGGCCGAGCGGGCGCACATTCCCGTGGCCATGACCCTGCTGGGTCTGGGAGACATCCCCGAAACCCATCCCCTGAGCCTGGGCATGTGCGGGATGCACGGCGAGGCCCGGGCCAATCACGCCATCCAGCAGAGCGACGTGCTCATCGGCATTGGCATGAGATTCGATGATCGGGTGACAGGCGACCTGGACGCGTTCGCGCCCAACGCCAAAATCATTCACATCGAATTCGATCCGGCCGAGATCAACAAGAACGTTCCGGCGGATGTAGCTGTGCTGGGCGACGCCAAAGAGGCGCTGCAAGCGCTGCTGGGCCTGGTCAAACCCGCCCAGCACCCCAACTGGATGGCTCAGATCGAGGAGTGGAACAGGGAATCAGAGGAGCTGGACATTCTCAACGCCGAAGTGGACGAACTGATTCCGCCGCTGGTAATGCGAGAACTGTGGCATGTGACCCAGGGCGACGCCATCATCGTCAGCGATGTGGGCCAGCATCAGATGTGGGAGGCTCAGTACTTTTTGCACAATCGCCCCCGCCAGTTGCTGACCAGCGGCGGCCTGGGCACCATGGGCTACGCGCTTCCAGCAGCCATCGGCGCGCATTTCGGCGCTCCCGATGAGACCGTGTGGGCCGTGGTCGGCGATGGCGGCTTCCAGATGACCATCCAGGAACTGGGTGCGGTGATGCAGGAGCAGGTTCCGGTCAAGATCGCCATCATCAACAATGGCTTTTTGGGCATGGTGCGGCAGTGGCAGGAGCTTTTCTACGAGAAAAATTACGCGGGCACGCCCATCCAAAGCCCGGACTACGTCAAACTGGCCGAGGCGTATGGCATTCCCGCCCGACGCGTCAGCACCCAGGAAGAAGTCGTCTCCGCCCTGAAGGAGGCCCAGGAGCACGACGGGCCTTATCTCATCGAATTCCAGGTGAAGGAAGAAGTCAACGTTTATCCCATGGTGGAGCCGGGCGAGGCCATCGACAACCTCATGCGCCGCCCCATCGTTCAGGGCCCCAGCGGCCTGCAACCCGCGTGGTAAAGGTGGATATTGGATATCGTCGCCATGACCAAATATCAAATACCCACTACCCAATATCCACGACACAAGGAGTGATTCCCAATGACCCACGATCCCGCAACCTTTAGCAAACACACCATCATCGCCTGGTTGGAAGACAAGCCGGGCGTGCTCAGCCGGGTGCTGGGCCTCTTCCGCCGCCGCAATTTCAATATCGAAAATCTTTCGGTCGGGCACAGTGAAACGCCCGGCGTCAGCCGCCTCACTTTCACCGTCAACGGCGACGCGGCCATGGTGGAGCAGGCTATCAAGCAGCTCTACAAACTGGTCAACGTGCTGCGCGTGGAGGATGTGACCAGCCGGCCCGCGGTGCGCCGCGAGATGGCCCTCATCCGCATCAAAGTCGACGCCCAAACCCGGCCCGAAGTCATGCAATTGGTGGATATCTACCGGGCCAGCATCATCGATGTGAGCATGGACTCGCTGGTGGTGCAGGCGGTGGGCGATCAATCCCGCCTGGACAGCCTCATCGACCTGCTTTCCAACTATCCCGTCACCGAAATGGTGCGCACCGGACCTGTGGCCATGACCCGCGGCGCTTCGGGCCAGAATGGCAACGGCAAGCAAGCCCGCAGGCTGGCGCTTTGAGTGCAGTGAACA
>JALWDV010000831.1 GCA_027036755.1 Anaerolineae bacterium | reverse complement strand
CCTTCTCCTCGGCTTCCTCCGGCGTTTTGGCCAGCTTGACGCCGCCCGCCTTGCCGCGACCGCCCACTAACACCTGCGCTTTCACAACAACCGGCCCGCCGATGCGCTGGGCGATCTCACGCGCCTCCTCGGGGGTTGTCGCCACTTCGCCCTCCGGGATCGGAACCCCGTACTGGGCGAAAATCCTTTTGGCTTGATATTCGTGAAGCTTCAATGTTCCCTCCTTTGGGAATCAAAGATTTTGTGTAACTACTAAGGTCGTCACCGATCGTCACTCGAAAACCACCAAGACACTAAGACACAAAGACACAAAGGGGAATTTATACATTTTTTCTTCGTGTTCTTAGTGCCTTAGTGCCCTTTGTGGTTTGTTAACCGGGGTGCGCTAGCAGTTACGATTTTGTTTTACGGATTTGACCGCAAAGTTTTGAAATTGTGGTGTCTTCAATTATAGGTGAAAGCCAAAAACCATCCCAAATCTGCAATGCAAAAAAGGCGAAGGGAGCGAGGGGAAATCGATCACGCTCAAAGCATGTTTTGAGGTTTTTACGTCTGCGAAAGGTCGTTTTCGCTTGAACGAACCTGACAGGTTCCTCCGGCAGCGATTCAGAGCCTTGCACGCTTCGTTGCTGGCTGAAAGCCGCACATCCTACCACCAAGGTTACGAGAACCTGTCAGGTTTGAGTGAAAGAAGCCAATCAAATGGCATACGTTAGCAGTTACAAAAAATCCTTTGCAAACCAGCGACTCCCTCCCCTGCAAAGGAGCGAAGCGACTGGCGGGGGAGGCCGGGGTGGGGGCAAAAAGGAGGCCGGGAGGGGTGAAATCGCCTCCTTTCCCCTTGCGAATTCTGGTTCTTTTGGATTTCAGCCGGGCGGATTGCGAATCCTCCCTGGGAGCTCTCTGCATCCAGCCGGATTCGCAATCCGGCGGGTTGAACGAGAAAAATGCGCCGGATCGCACATCCGGCGCGGCGCATTATCATAACAAATCATACAATCATTTCGCCCTTCGTGTTCCTAGCGGAAATCGAATGCCGTCACCCGGCACAGGTCGGAGTCGGTCACCACGACGACGCCTTGCGATGCGGCGATTCCCAGCGTGCGGCTAAATTGCCCTGCGGCCGTCCCCTTGCCTCCGAATTGGGCGACTGGATTCAGATTCACGTCGAAGATCAGCACCCGCCCGCCCTCGGGATCTGTGAGAAAAACGCGGCCATCGGGCAGCGTCGCCGCATGGGGCGATTCCACGGTGTTCGAGCGCGGGCCAGGAAGCGCCTGCACCACGCCGCCATCCATTTGCACCTGCCAGAAAAGCCCCGCGGCCGGTTCAGGAATGTAAAGAAGCCCCTCCTCGCTCGTCGCCACATCTGTGGGCTGACCAGAGCCGAGCTGCTTATCGGGCCCGCCAAAAGTGCGGGTGATCTGCCCCGCCGCGTCCGCCTGCACGATGCGTCCGCCCCCGGTGTCGGCGATGAAGTAATCGCCATAGTCCGAGACGTCCAGTCCCCGGGGATGATAGAGGGCCAGATCTGCGCCGAACTCATTCAGGAATTCATGGTCTGCGCTCCACAGCGAGATGGTCTGTCTGGCCGCATCCAGAACCGCGATGTCTCCCTCGGGGGTGATGGCGATATCCGCGGGCTCGATGAATTGGCCCGGCTCCTCGCCCTCTTCGCCCCAAATATCCAGCAACGCGCCCTCTTTATCTAGGGCCACGATGCGATGATTGCCGGAATCCGCCACATAGATGACGTCATTATCATCAATGGCCGCGCCTGTGGGATGCTTCAGCTCGTTTTCGCCCGAACCGCATGAGCCAAACGTCCACAGCGCGAGCGGCTGGATTTCGGTGAAATCTCCCAATTCGCCGGAGATGACGGGGGACGGGGAAACCGCGCCCGGTTCGGGTTGCGGGCCCCCTGGCTTGGGCTGCGGGCCTGGCGCGGGGGATGGCGCTTGCGGCGGAGGCGGCAACGGAAGATCGCCGATCACGCCTTGCTGGATGGGGCGCAAATAGGCGCTGGGCGTCAGGGTCT
>JALWDV010000830.1 GCA_027036755.1 Anaerolineae bacterium | reverse complement strand
ATGGCTAAAAGTGTGGTAATCTTTGGCATGAGTGGTGTGAATGGTGGAGAGAAACCATTTCGTCGTGATTTCTCCCATTCTATTCACCCACTCGATTTTTTCCTACTTTTTTGGCGAAGGTATTGGCAATGCATCCAAGTTTTTTGACAAGATGAATTTGAAATTGTTGCATTCCATTGTCGGAGGTTGACTGTCGTGGTTGCAGAATGCTCGCTAGTGCAAGGAGGCGTAAGTTGTTGTAGCGTTGGCTGCTTGCGCTTGCGCCCAGCCGGATATGTGATCCGGCGGGTTGAGCAGGAAAAATGCGCCGGATCGCACATCCGGCGCGGCGCATTATCATAACAAACCATACAACCACTTCGGCCTTCGTGTACTAGCCTGCAAAAATCCTCCATCTGACAGGGTAGTTGCTTACAATCGCGACCTGCATTATAATCACCACAATGTAAAATCCCCCGGGACACAGTCGTCTCGGGAAACTCATTTCTCCCCACTCTTTTTCCTGATTTTGGAGGTTAGGAACATGCTTCGACGACGAATTTTCTGGATCGCACTGGGGCTTCTGCTCTTTGGAATCCTGGCGGCGGCCTGCGCGCCTCCGGGCGGCTCTCAAAAGAAGGAGGCCAGCGGCGAGCTCAACCTTCTTTGCACGCCACAAGTGGAGTGGTGCGAGGGGATGAAGGCGGAGTTCGAGAAGAAGTACCCCAACATCACCGTGAATTTCGTGCGCATGTCCAGCGGCGAGAGTCTGACCCGGCTGCGCAATGAGAAGGATAATCCCCAGTTCGACATTTGGTGGGGCGGGCCTGTGGACGGCCAGATCGCAGCAAAGCAAGAGGGGTTGCTGGAACAATACAAGACGCCCGCTCAGGACAAGATTATCAACAAGAAGCTGATGCTGGACCCCGATGGCTATTGGGTCGGCGTGTATGTGGGCTCGTTGGGCTTCGCCACCAACAAGGATTGGTCGGAGAAGAACGGCGGCTGGGTGCCCAAATCATGGGATGATCTGCTAGACCCGCGGCTGAAGGGCGAATTGATGGTGGCCCACCCCTCCAGCTCCGGCACCTCCTACACCGCTCTCTGCACCATTTTGCAGATCAAAGGCGAGGATGAGGGCTGGAAATTCCTGAAGGAATACGCCGGTCAGGTCAACCAGTTCACCAAGAGCGGCTCTGCACCGGCCCGCTTCGTGGGCCAGGGCGAGTCTGCGGTGGGCATCGTCTTCTCTCACGACATCGTCAAGCAGATCGAGGATGGCATGCCCCTGATTCTCTCCTTCCCCGAGGAAGGCACCGGCTATGAGATCGGCGGCATGGGCATCATCAAGGGCGCCAAGAACCTGGAGAACGCCAAGCTGTGGTACGACTGGGCGCTTCAGCCCGAGACGCAGGAGCTGGGCCCCAAGTACGGTGCGTACCAGGCTCCGACGGTGGAAGGCGCCAAGCCCTCCAAGCCCGAGCTGCTGAAGGTCAAACTCATCGACTATGATTTCGAGTGGTGCGGTCAGCACAAGAAAGAGTTTGTGGATCGCTTCACCAACGAAATCGCAGGCGCCGAAAATCTGAAGAAGTAATCGCACTCCCGGTGCGACGCACTTGAAAACAGGCTTAAGCCCGTTTGGAAGTGCGTCGCACCCTCTTTTCAGAACGCCAAACCTGCTCCAACCAGAACCAAAAGAGCTGATCTCACGCAAAGTGGCCAAGGCGCAAAGCCTGCGCCGGGGGATGAAGTCCCCCGGCTAGAACAGCACCCCTGCGGGGCTAGCCGGATTTATCCGGCGCTGTTTTGTAGCCCGGCGACTTCATCGCCGGGCGGACGTGGCGAACGCCACGATGACCGATTTTATTTGTGAACATTCATAGCTCGGCCCTTTTAGGCGCTTCGCGCCTCAAGGTCGCCCTGCGGCGACCCCACAACGAGGTTCTAACCCTTATCTTCCTTTGCGGCTCTGCGCCTTTGCGTGAGACATTTTCTTTCCCTGCGAGAAAGGATTCCATCGATAAAGTGCTATGAACTCAGGACGTGGTTCCACATTCGTGCGTCGATTGCGCGAATATCAGCAGATCGCCCGGGATCCGATCATGATGACCGGATTGCTGGCCAGCAGTGCGTTTGTCTTCTTCTTTGTGGTGTGGCCCTTGCTGCGCGTGGCCTGGGAAGGTTTCTTCGATTATCAGACCGGGGCTTTTTCTCTGGAATACTTTGGTCGTTATTTCGACCCTTATTTCGCCCGACACAGTTGGACGACCCTGCGCGACACGATGGTGATGGGCCTGGCCACGGCCACCGGCGGCACCCTGCTGGGATTCATCGTGGCCTTCACCTTCGTGCGCTGCAATTTCCCCTTCAAGCGCGTCTCCCATGCGCTGTCACTGGTTCCCACCATTTCGCCGCCCTTCGCCATCGCCATTGCCGTGATCTTGCTGTTCGGGCGTTCGGGCCTGGTGACCCACGATTGGCTGGGCATCGACTTCACCTATGGGATGAACGACATCTACGGGTTGGATGGACTGGTCTTCGTGCAGGTCATCACCTTCTTCCCCGTGGCCTACCTCATCATTCGGGCCATGCTGGAGCGGCTGGACCCGGCCATGGAGGAGGCGGCCCAGAGCCTGGGCGCCAGCAAACTGCACATCCTGCGCACCGTCACCCTGCCCCTGCTGCTGCCCGGCTTCGCCGGAGCCTTTCTGCTCCTGTTCGTCGAATCATTGGCCGACCTGGGCAATCCGTTGTTGCTGACAGGCCAGCGCAACGTGCTTTCCACCGAGATCTATCTGGCGGTGAACGGCGAATACAATCAGCAGAAGGCCGCGGCCCTCTCCCTGGTGCTCCTCGTCCCCACCCTCACGGTGTTTCTTTTGCAGCGCTATTGGGTCAACAAACGCTCTTATGTCTCCATCACCGGCAAGCCCACGGGCGGACAACTCAGCATCAAGGAGTGGTACATCCGCTGGCCCTTCGTGATCGTCACATCGCTGACCCTGTTGCTGGTGATCGCGCTTTATCTCTCCATCGCCGTGGGGTCGTTCACCAAGCTCTGGGGGATCGATTATTCGCTGACCCTGAGCAACTACGCCATCGCCTTCCACCGGGGCGTCGAATCCATCCTCGACACCACCTTCCTTTCGGCAGTAGCGACGCCCATCGCCGGGGTGTTGGGCATGGTCATCGCCTTTCTGGTGGTGCGCAAGCGCTTTTCGGGCAAAGAGGCGTTGGATTTCGTCTCCAACCTGGGTGCGGCCGTGCCCGGCACCATCCTGGGCATTGGCTTCATCATCGCCTTTATCGATGCGCCCTGGCCCGCGGTGCTGCTGGTCTTCCTGGCGTTCCTGCTCTACCTGCTCAATGCCATCGAGGCCAGCCGCATCCACAAGATAGCGGTTTCCCTCATAGGATTGGCGGTGGGGCTGGGATTGGCCTGGGCTTTTGCAGCCTGGGGAGCCTGGTATCTGGCCCTCATCGCCCTGGTCTTGGCGTTGGTATTAACCATCGTCGCAGTTGCAGGGAGCCAACGCAAACATCGCCGCATGATTTTCTGGATCATGCTGGTTCCCGTCGCGGGGCTGCTGCTCTTCATCCTCGGGCCCTACCCCACCCAGTGGGTGGCGGAATGGGGCCGGACTTTGGGCGGCAATTGGGCCAAGATCGTGACCAGCATGTCGGAATGGATCGACGTTTTCACTCAGGCGCCGCTGCCCGCCCACGGCTTCCTGCTGCTGGCCATCGGCGGCTATGTGATGAGCCGCATGAAAGCGGGCCGGTGGCGGCTGATTTTCGCGACGGTGCTATTGAGCGTGGCCACGATGTTGATTTTCACCGGCAAGCCCCTGGCCCTGGTTGGCACCTCCTACATCATCATCGCCGCCTACTCGGTGCGCAGCCTGCCTGCATCGTTACGGGCGGGCGTGGCTTCGTTGCAACAGATCGATCCGGCCATCGAGGAGGCGTCCACCTCATTGGGTGCGGACGCCCAGGTCACCTTCCGCCGGATCACGCTGCCTCTCATCGCCCCGGCCTTTCTCGCGGGCCTCATCTTCGCCTTCGCCCGCCACATGACCTCCCTCAGCGCCATCATCTTCCTCACCACGCCCAAATGGAAGATCCTGACGGTGCTCATCCTCAGCGAGGTGGAGCAAGGCGGCCTCAACATCGCCACCGCCTACTCCATGATCGTCATCTTCATCGTGTTGGCGGCCATCGGCCTGTTCTACTTCCTTATGGGCCGGGCCTACAAGACCGATCAAGTGGATTTCACCATCGGCGGCGGTTGAGCGAACGGAAGTCTCACGCAAAGCCGCTAAAACCGCCAAAGATTCTTTGCTTCTTTTTCCCTTTGCGCCTTTGCGTCTTTGCGTGAGATCTATTTTCAAAGCAGTTGCCATGAGCGGCTGCACGCCGATACCAATGAAAATGACTCGCGGCCAAGGCGGCGCGGGGAGCCAATCCCGTAATGCGTGATTCGTGACGACCTTACGCATTACGCATCACGCCCGTTGCAGACTCACTCGCCGTTGGCTTTGCCAACCTTCAGCAACCAGCGATCATCCTATTTTCAAAGCAGTAGAGTGACCATCCCTCATTCATCAACCATCGATAGCCATGCCTTATCTTTCTCTGCAAAACCTGGTCAAAAAATTTCCCGCCCGCGGCGGCAGCGGCGAAGTGCTGGCCGTCGACAACGTCTCCCTGGACATCGAACGGGGCGAATTCATCACCCTGTTGGGCCCCAGCGGCTGCGGCAAAACCACCACCTTGCGCCTCATCGCCGGATTCGAGTTCCCCACCAGCGGCAAAATCATCCTGGATGGCAAAGATGTGGCCCCGCTGCCCCCTGACAAGCGGGAGATGTCCATGGTCTTCCAATCCTACGCCATCTTTCCCCATCTCAGCGTATTCGAAAACATCGCCTATGGCCTGAAGATCAAGAAGATGTCCAAATCCGACATCAAACGGCGGGTGGCGCAGGTGCTGGAGCTGACCGAGCTGACCGGGCTGGAAAACCGCGCGCCCAATCAGCTTTCGGGGGGGCAACAACAGCGCGTGGCCCTGGCCCGGGCGCTGGTGATGGAGCCCAAAGTGCTCCTCTTGGACGAGCCCCTCTCCAACCTGGACGCCAAGCTGCGAGAGCAGATGCGGGTGGAGCTGCGCCGCATCCAGTCGCAACTGGGCATCACCAGCGTCTATGTCACCCACGATCAGGTGGAGGCCATGGCGCTTTCCGACCGCATCGTGGTGATGAACCGGGGGCGAATCGAGCAGGTGGGGCGCCCGTGGGAGGTGTATCGACATCCGGCCAACGAATTCGTGGCCAACTTCATCGGGCGGGCCAATTTCGTGGATGGCGAGGTCGTGCGGGTGGAAGGCGACCGGCTGGTGGTGAAGGCTCTGGGCGGCGTCATGGATATCCCCCAACCCGCTGACGAGCGTCGGCCGGGCGAGCCGGTGCGGCTGGTGGTGCGGCCCGAGGCCATCAGACTGGATGCGAACGAGGCTGGATTCCCCGCCATCGTGCGCCGCTCCACCTACCTGGGCGAGCTCATCGAATATGATCTGGAGATCGGCGGGCAACTGCTCATCGCCACCGAATCAGACGTGGTTCGGGCGGAAGTGTATCCCGAGGGCAAAGCAATCAACATCGACTTCCACAAAAATGCGGTGTATTGCCTGCCCAAGGCGACGTGACAGGATAACTGCTAACGAATGCCATAAGGTTGTCTTTTCCCACTCAAACCTGACAGGTTGTCGTAAACCTGGCGGCAGGCTGAACCATGCCAAAGAATTTTCAACGCGGGGGCGCAGAGCGCACGATGATAAGAAATCTGTGGCCGATTTTGCTGTTGCTGTTGTCTGCAGGCTGTTCCCCCGTCGCCCGTTCAGGCCCAACGCCCGAACCGCCCCTCTCGGGTGCGACGTGGGTGCTTGTGCAGATGAACGACCATGACGTTCTGCCCGAGCCCGACACCATCCTGCACTTTGTGAGCGACAACATCCTGGGTGGGGAAACGGGCTGCAACGATTATGGCGGCGGCCCCGATGGCGGAGGCTACCATGCAGCGCCTGATGGTTCATTTGGCCTGAACATGCTGGCTATAACCGTCCAGCTTTGCCCGGATGAGGCCCTGATGGCCCAGGAAAAAGAATACACATCGACGCTCATCAAGGCCGCTCGTTACCATGTCGAAGATGGATTGCTGCATCTTTACGATGACGCCGGCAGCGAAATCCTGACCTTCCGCCGGGCCGATGACGGTGAGCATTGACCGCCGCCCCGCCCCCCCC
>JALWDV010000829.1 GCA_027036755.1 Anaerolineae bacterium | reverse complement strand
CGGGCTGCACCTGCCGCGCGGCCTCCAGCAGCACGAGATGCGCCCGGGCGTTGGCCTCCAGGTCCATCAGCGGTTGGCGCATGGAATCGATGTGGCTGATGGAGCCCGCCAGATTGAAGATGACGGCCTGCCCCGCGACCACGGCCCGGGCCGTTTCGGGATCGCCGATATCGCCGATGACCAGCCTGACGCGGCCTCTCAGATCAGCGATATTGGCTGGATGCCAGCCGGTGTCGGGCAGCAGGTTATCGATGAGGGTGACCTGGGCCCCCAACGCGACCAGCCGGTGCGCCAGATTCGAGCCAATGAACCCCAGCCCGCCGGTGATGAGCGCGGGAAGATTGCGATAGTGTTCGAGATAAGACATGGCGCTATTGTAATGCAGACGCGGGAGGATGCCCAAGACGGGTTGGCGAATGAATGCCGCTAGATGATCCCCAGCTCCCGAGCCCGCAGCGCCGCCTGGGGGCGATCTTGCAACTGGCCGGGCTCACTTGGGTTTGCGGGCGCTGATAAGGCCGCCCCAGGTGTGACGCCGCGCCGTCTCGTAATCCACGCCATGCTCTGCCGCCGCCCGGCGGTAGCGGGTCTGCCAGTCCCGCGGCTGGGCGGCTGGCTCCCAATGCGCTTTGGCCGTGTAGATGCGCTCGAAGCCCGCGTCGAAAAGGCCCGCACACCACGCGTCTTCGGTGCGGTATTGAAAGCTGTTGGGGATGACGCGGGCGTAAGCATCCCGAAAGAAGGCGTGCAAGGCGGCGTCGGGCGGCAAAAAGGGCGTGGCGAAGAGGATGGCCCCGCCCGGACGCAGCGCCCGAAAAACGCGTTGCAGCAGCGCATCCGGCTCCGCGATGAACTGCATCACCTGCATGAGGATGACCGCGTGGTAAACGCCCGCCGCGGGCCGCCAACGCTCCGCGTCGCCCGAGCGAAAGGTGACGTTGCCGACGCCTCGCTGTGCGGCCTTGCTTTGGGCCAGTTGCACGTTGCGCTCGGTCAGATCCATGCCTTCGATCCGCCCCTGCGGATAGGCCTGGGCCACCGCCAGCGCGATCTCGCCGTTGCCGAAGCCGATGTCCAGGATGCGGGCCTGGGGCGGGATGCGGCGTTGCCGCAGGGTTTTGATCACCGTATGGGGATTGACGTAGGTGCGCTGGCCGTCCCAGGCGCTGTAAAAGGCGATGACGGGCGCTTGATGGTCGGGTTGTGCGGGCATGAGATTTTTGGTAAGATGGAGCTAGGATGAATGCTTTGCTGGCGACACTTATTCCAATGATGGGCGCGAGCGGGTGGCAAACGGCGCTGGCCCGGATGACGCTGCTGGCCCTTGGCGGCCTGTTTCTGCTGGCTATGAGCTGGGCGGATTTGCGGCGCTGGATCATCCCCAACAGCCTGCTTCTGCCCGGCGCGCTGCTCGTTCTGACGCTGCGGGGGCTTTTTCTGCCCGCGACCCTGCCCGGCGCGTTGCTGGGGGGCGTTCTGGGCTGGCTGACATTCTGGCTGCTGGCCCGCCTGGGCGATGGTCAGCTTGGCAACGGCGATGTGCGGCTGGCCGGATTCATCGGGTTGCTCACGGGCGTGGTGTGGGTGCTGCCCGCGCTGTTGTTGGGGATGCTGTTGGGCGGGCTGACTGCGTTTGGGCTCATCGCGTCGGGCCGGGCGAGGATGGATGACGGGTTTCCCTACGGGCCCGCCATGAGCCTGGGCGCGGCCGTGGTGCTGATGATAGCCCTGCTATGAAGATAATCTCTCTTACGTCATTTCGAGGGAGCGCAGCGACCGAGAAATCCCCTTGCAGTCGAGGAGATTCCTCCTCCCTGCGGTCGTCGGAATGACGTAACAAGGGATTTTCATCGGTAGCGGCGCGGGGCGTCGCGCCAGGGCGATGTCGTTTTACGTCAGAAATTGATCCAGCACGGCGAACAGCGCCCGAAGATCGTCCAGGCCCAGCTCGCCCATGTGAGCGATGCGGAAGGTCTTGTTTTTGAGGTTGCCGTAGCCGTTGCCGATGATCATGCCGCGCTCGCGGGCGAAGGCGATCATGGCGGGGACATCGACGCCGCGGACGTTGGCGATGCAGGTGACGGTGCGGGATTCATAGCCCGGCGCGGGGAAAAGCTCGAAGCCCCGCTCCCGCGCCCAGGCGTGCGCGAGCTTCATGCTGGCTTCGTGCCGGGCCCAGCGCGCTTCCAGCCCCTCGGCCAGAATGCGGTCGAGCTGCACATCCAGGGCGTTGAGCAGGCTGACCGCAGGCGTGGCGGGCGTGGTCTTGCCCGCAGCCAGATATTTCTCCAGCATCAGCAGATCGAAATACCAGCCCCGGTTGGGGACGTTCTGCGCCCGTTCCAGCATCCGATCCGATACTGCGGCGAAGGCCAGGCCCGGCGGCAGGGCGAAAGCCTTTTGGCTGGAGGTGAGCAGCATGTCCAGGCCCCACTCGTCGAAGGGAATGCGCACACCCGAGGCCGAGGACACCGCATCCACCAGGATGAGGACATCGGGGTGTTTTTCGTGCACGAGGCGGGCGATGGCCCCCACATCGCTCATCACCCCGGTGCTGGTCTCGTTGTGCACGATGGTGACCGCGTCGAAACCGCCCGCGGCCAGGCCCGCGTCCACATCCTCCGGGCGGATGGGCTGCTCCCAAGGGATGTCCACCCGCACGGCCTCTTTGCCGTTGCTGACCGAGACCTTGTTCCAGCGGTCGCCGAACGCGCCCGCGACCATGTTGAGGACCTTGCGGCCCGGGCGCACCGCATTGCGCACCGCTGCCTCTTGCAGACCCGTGCCCGAGGACGCGGTGATGTAAACATGTCGCCCGGTGAGCAGCACTTGCCTGAGCCGGGGCAGAATCCCGTAAAACAGATCCGCGAAATCTGTGCTGCGGTGTCCCACCATCGGGCGGGTTTGGGCCTGCAACACTTCGGGGGCCACCTCGGTGGGGCCGGGAATGAAAAGTTTGGGATGCGACATTTTGAATAACTCCGATAAAAGAAGATTCAGTACATTTGGCGGCGGCCAAAAGATTGCTTACAAAAGGATTTCATGCTATAGTGCCCTTCTGTGAAAAATATGCAAGCGCCTGCTTTTTTGCCGTTCATCCTGATTGTATCCTGTCTGAGCTTTTTCCGCCAGATATTTCGCCATCATTCCCGGCTGATTCCTTGCAAACAATCCTATGACCATTGCTGAAGCCGTCATCATTGTCTTGCAACTGATATTCCTGGAAGGCATCCTCTCCATCGATAACGCCGCGGTGCTGGGCGCGATGGTGGCGCCGCTTCCGGCCACCAAGCCCATCCCCTGGCCTCATTGGCTGAACTTCATGTCCGCCTGGGGCGATCGGGTGTTCGGGCCGCAACGCAAGGCCGCGCTGACGGTGGGGCTAATCGGCGCTTACGTCGGGCGGGCGTTGATGCTGTTGCTGGCGACATTCATCATCGCAAACCCCTGGCTGCGATTGCTGGGCGCGGCTTATCTCTTCAAATTGGCCATCGAACATCTGGGCAGTTCGCATTCCGAGTGGGAGGAAGAAGAGGAGGCCGAGGCGTTATCCCGCAAGACCGCCGAAAAAGGGTTCTGGATGGTGGTTTTGCTGGTGAATCTGGCCGATATGGCTTTTAGTCTGGATAACGTGGTGGCGGCGGTGGCGCTGAGCACCGAATTCTGGGTTGTGTTTTTGGGCGTGGCCATCGGCATTCTGATCATGCGTTTTGCTGCGCAGATATTCACCGTTCTTATCGAACGCGAGCCGGTGCTTTCCACAGCCGCATACCTTTTGGTCTTGGCCATAGGCATCGAGGTGCTTGTTTCCGACATCACCTTGCTGATGGGACATGAATTCGATTTTGCAAGTTGGCAGAAATTCAGCATCTCTCTCGCCATCCTGGCGCTGTCGGTCATCTACGCCCATTCAGCTTTGCTGCAGAGGGTGTTTGGGCCGATATTCGACGTTTTCAAACGCATTTTTTACTACATCAACCGCTTTGTCGATTTGCTGTTGACGCCCTTTGGCTGGTTTTTCAAAAAGATTTATCAAGGCTTGGCGTATCTGTTTCGGTAGATCAAACCCCAGAAAACCGTTATCTAACACTCCTCATCCAACCCCACTCAATCCAGGAGGTGTTATGTGTCTACTCTGGCCGAAAAGTATGTAAACACAATCGACCGCTTTACTGAATGGCTGGGCTGGCTTTCCCAGATGCTGACAGCTTTGGTGGTGCTTATCGGGTTTATGAACGTTGTGCTGCGCTATACGGGGTTTATGATCGGCGTGCGCATGACGTCGAACATGATCATCGAACTGCAATGGTATATTTATTCGCTGGTGTTTATTTTCAGTTTTCCCTACATCCTCAAGCACGATATCAACGTGCGCGTGGACTTTTTGTATGGGCAGTGGGAGAAACGGCGTCAGGTTTGGGTGGATTTCATCGGCAATTTCTTCTTCCTGATTCCGTTTCTGATTCTGGGCAGCTATATCGCCTGGCCCGCCATCCTGCAATCGTGGGGGCTGCGGCCCAATGGCTCATGGGGGGCGATGGAATGGTCGCCCGATCCCAGCGGGTTGCCCCGGGCGCCCATCAAGTCGATGATCATCTTCGGCTTCATTACCTTGCTGCTGCAATCCATCTCCGAGCAGATCAAGTACTGGTGGTATCTGCGAGGCAAGGCGTCGGAAGAAGTGTTGAAAGAAAAGGAACACGAAGAGCCTCTGCGCATCGAGTAATCTCGTTGGTTGACATCATTTCTGGAGAACGATTATGGCATCTGCGACTGTTTTGGGCCTGCTGGCCCTTTCCATGTTCGTATTTTTCTTTGTTCTAATTCTGATAGGTTATCCTGTAGCGTTTTCGTTCGCGGGCACGGCGGTGATCTTCACCATCCTGGGGATCGCCCTGGGCGCGTTCAATCCCAATCTGCTGAAATTATTGCCCAGCCGCTGGTTTGGCAGCATGAACAATTTTACATTGCTGGCCATCATTTTCTTTGTGTTCATGGGCGCTGTGTTCGAAAAATCGGGCCTGGCTGAGCAATTGCTGACCACTATCGGCATTCTCCTAGGGCCCCTGCGCGGCGGCCTGGCTCTGACGGTGGTCATCGTGGGCACGTTGCTGGCCGCGGCCACGGGCGTGGTGGCTGCCACGGTCATCGTCATGGGCCTGATGTCCCTGCCCATCATGGTGAAATACAAGTACGACCATCAGTTGGCTACCGGCGCGATCATCTCCTCGGGCACGCTGGCCCAGTTGCTGCCTCCCAGTCTGGTGCTGGTGGTGCTCAGCGATCAGGTGGGAATCAGCGTGGGCGATCTGTTCATGGGCGCACTGATTCCGGGGTTGATTCTGGCGGGCCTGTACGCGGCCTATGTGTTGGTTGTTGCATTCTTCAAGCCCGAGAAGGCGCCGCCCCTGCCGCCCGAAGCCCGCACCCACAAGGGTTGGGCGCTTTTCCGCCGCGTGATTGTGGCGGTTATCCCGCCCCTGCTGCTCATCTTCGCGGTGCTGGGCTCCATCTTCTTCGGCTTCGCCACCCCCACCGAAGCGGGCGCTGTGGGCGCCTTCGGCGCGGTGGTGCTGACAGCCATGAATCGCAACCTCACCTGGGATCTGATCAAAAGGGCCTCCCGCTCCACCGCCAACATCACGGCTTTGGTGCTGATGATCCTCTTCGCCTCCACCTATTTCAGCATCGTGTTCGATGGCCTGGGCGGCCAGGAGTATGTGAAATCGCTGTTGACCGACCTGCCCGGCGGTTATTGGGGCTTCATCATCGTGGCCAACATCGCCATCTTCCTGCTGGGCATCAACCTGGAGTTCATCGAGATCAGCTTCATCGCCATGCCGCTGCTGGTGCCCGCAGCTCGAGAGCTGGGCGTGGATCTGGTCTGGTTCTCGGTGATGATGGCCATCAACCTGAACATGGCGTTCATCTCCCCGCCTGTGGGCTTCTCTCTCTTCTATCTACAAAGCGTGGCCCCACCAGAGGTGAAGACTATCGATATCCACAAGGGGGCCTTGCCATTTATGGCGTTGCAGGGAGTGGGCCTCATCATCGTCATGCTTTTCCCCCAAACCGTGACCTGGCTGGTGAATCTCTCGGCGCATTAGCTGCGCTGCAATCATTGGACGCGAAAAAGGGCGCTGCTTCGGCAACGCCCTTTTTGTTTTGGGTGCGTCCTATTTTGGTTGAAGAAACAGCAACGCCGCCAGCGCCGGGGGATGAAGTCCCCCGGCTAGAAACAGCGCCCCTTCGGGGCTAGCCGGATTTATCCGGCGCTGTTTTGTAGCCCGG
>JALWDV010000828.1 GCA_027036755.1 Anaerolineae bacterium | reverse complement strand
GCCGAAGCGGGGGGAGGCCGGGAGGGGGGCTTGTCACCAGGCCAAATTTGAAATTGCTGGATGTATTTGGAGGGAATTTGACATTGTCCAACTACTAACGTAGCAAGGCCAAAAACCACGAAGACGCGACGACACGAAGGCTCGAAGGGTGAGAAATAGGGATTTTCTTCGTGTCTTCGTTCCTTCGAGCCTTCGTGGCAAGGCATTTTCCAGGCCGAATCAGGCTACCTTAGCAGTTACCAACAATCTCAACACTGGAGCAAAAACATGGAAATCGACATCAAGCAAGGTGATATTCTTGAAGCCCAAGCGGATTTGATCATCGTCAATCTCTTCGATGGCGTGAGCGAGCCCGGCGGAGCCACCGGCGCGGTGGACAAGGCCCTGGACGGGCAGATCACGCAGCTTATCGCCCTGGGCGATTGCTCGGGCAAGCTGGGCGAGACCACGCTGCTTTACACCCTGGGCAAGCTGCCCGCGCCCCGGGTTCTGGTGGTTGGTCTGGGCCCGGATGACGCGTTCGATGGCAAGAAGGCCCGGGTGGCCGCGGCCAAAGCCATCAGCGCGGCCAAAAAGGCGGGCGCGAAGCGGGTGGCCACCATTGTGCATGGCGCGGGCGTCGGCGGTCTTGATCCTATCGAAGCCGCGCAGGCGCTGGTGGAGGCCAGCCTGCTGGAGAGTTACGAGATGCCCGCGCAGCGCAGCGGCAATGACGATGAATCTGGCGTGGAGTCCCTGACCGTGGTGGAATTCCACGCGGAGGCCATCCCCCTGCTGGAGACGGGCGCGCAGGTGGGCCGCATCATCGCCGAAAGCGCCATCTTCTCCCGCGATCTGGCGGCTGCGCCCTCCAATATCGCCACGCCCGGCTGGGTGGCGGCCCGGGCCCTGGAGATGGCCGAGGAGACGGGCCTGGACATCCGCATCATGGAATGGGGCGAGATGGAGGAGCTGGGGATGAACATCCTGCTGGCTGTGGCCAAGGGCAGCGATGAGCCGCCCAAATTCATCATCCTGGAACACAACAAGGAGCGGGCCGAGGAGCTGCCAACTATCGTGCTGGTGGGCAAAGGCGTCACCTTCGATACGGGCGGCTATTCGCTGAAGCGCGCAGACGGCATGTGGAAGATGAAGTACGACATGAGCGGCGCGGCCAATGTGCTGGGCATCCTGCGGGCCGCGGCCCTGCTGGACCTGCCTCTGCACGTGGTGGGCCTGACGCCCATGGTCGAGAATATGATCAACGGCCATGCGCAGAAGCCGGGCGATGTGTACAAAGGCATGACCGGCAAGACCATGGAGGTTATCTCCACCGATGCGGAGGGCCGCATGATTTTGGCCGATGCGCTGGCTTACGCCGGGCGTTACGACGCAGACGCTGTCATCGATCAGGCGACGCTGACGGGTGCGATTAGCGTGGCGCTGGGCCAGCAGGCCGCGGGCCTGTTCACCGAGGATGAAGCGCTGAAGGCCCGCTTGCTGGCTGCGGCCGAGGCCACGGGCGAGCGGCTGTGGCCCATGCCCATGTTCGATGAGTACAAGGATTACATCAAGAGTGATTTTGCCGATGTGAAGAACTCCACCGCGCCGGACCGGGGCGCGGGCGTGAGCACCAGCGCCAAGTTCCTCCAGCATTTCATCGAGGATTATCCCTGGGCGCATCTGGACATCGCGGGCATGGGGTGGACCAAGAAGCCGCGGCCCATGTATCCCGCGGGCGCTGCCGCGTTCGGCGTGCGGCTGCTGGTGCAGATGCTGCGAGACTGGAATGGTTGAAACGTGATGCGTGATGCGTGATGCGTGATGCGTAACGATCTCACGCACCACGCCTTTTCATACTACATGACGAAAATCCCTCGTTACGTCATTCCGACGACCGAAGGGAGGAGGAATCTCCTCGTTAGCAAGGGGATTTCTAGGTCGCTGCGCTCCCTCGAAATGACGTAGGAGAGCCTATTTACGGAACAGTCCAACGGCGGGCGAGCCCGCGCCGATACCGATGAAAGACGAGGACACGGATTGACACGGCCTTCGGTCACAGATTT
>JALWDV010000827.1 GCA_027036755.1 Anaerolineae bacterium | reverse complement strand
CGTCATTTCGAGGGAGCGCAGCGACCGAGAAATCCCCTTGCTAACGAGGAGATTTCTCCTCCCTACGGTCGTCGAAATGACGTAACAAAGGATTTTCGTCCGTGTCGGAGCGCTGCCGCGCGTGGCGCCTGCTTTGAAAATAGAACACGGATGAACACAGAAAAACACGGATAATTCAAAAAATCTGTGACCGAAGGCCGTGTCAATCCGTGTCCTCGTCTTTCATCGGTATCGGCGCGGGCTCGCCCGCCGTTGAACTGTTCCGTAAATAGAACGCAGATGACGCAGAAAAAGCTGATCTACGCAGATGAAAAAGATAAGGGTGTGTCCAAATGAGTTGGAAAGTTAAAACAATCCATTCATTGGCGGGGCGCTTCGCGCCCGCCGCCAACGCCGGGGGATAAAGTCTCCCGGCTAGAAACAGCGCCCCTTCGGGGCTAGTCGGATTTATCCGGCGCTGTTTTGTAGCCCGGCGACTTCATCGCCGGGCGGACGCGGCAAACGCTTCCAACCGAAATTGGACACACCCCAAACAAACAAGGGACGGGAGATGGGGGACGCCCGCAGGGCCCCTCAATGCTCCCGTCCCTGTTTTTTTGTCAGAGGTAACTGCCAAGGTCGTTTTCGCTTGAACTAACCTGACAGGTTCTTTTGGCAGCGATTCAGAGTCTTGCACGCTTCGTTGCCGGATGAAAACCGCACATCCTGCCGACAGGGTTACGAGAACCTGTCAGGTTTGAGTGAAAGAATCCAGCCAACTGACATACGTTAGCAGTTACTGTCAGAGGCTCATCAGAAGCGCAACAACGCGCCAATGTTGCCGTGTTTTTCGAGGATGGCCTGATTTTTCTTGCTCCGCACGACCTCGACATGCCCGCCCAGCCTCAACGTCTGGGTGGCGATTAGCGAAACCACGTCAGGAACTTCATCCAGCGGCCCGCCGCAGTAGATGCAGGCCTGGGGCGGCGTATCGGTCAGATCCGCGATAAGGCCGCCGCAAGAGCGGCAGAGCCAGCCATTTTGCACGAAGTCGGGCGGGAAGAGAAGCGTGGCGATGCGGGCCTGCTGCGCGGCCAGGGTTGTATCGGCCAGTCCGGCCACCGCCCGGCCTTGCTCGCGGGCCAATTCACCCACAAAAGCCTCCAGCCGCTCCGCTTCCTCTCGCTCCTCGGCCTCCTGCACCAGAGGAGCCACCCGATCCCGAACATCATTGTAGGTGACGTTCAGTGACATGGTGAGGACGCCCAGCAGCTTCTCTTGCAGGGCCTTGGAGAGATAATCCGCCATCTCGGCCGGGATTTCATCGGGCCCGGCCAGCGCCAGCCATTTCCAGCCAGCCTTGCGGGCGATGACATCGGCGAGGGCCGCCACATTGCGGAAATGCTGGCGATAATGCTCCTCCTGCCATTGCTCATGATTGTGCGCGCCCCAACCCAGCGCTCGGGTCCTGGCGGGCGTCTCATCCACCTCGACGATGTTGTATTCGGCCGCCTCGCCCATGTAATAAATGAAGAATCGGGCGCGACGACGATCGACCAGCACGACGCCAACCGGTTCATGCTCATCGAGCTGAATGAGCAATTGCGTCAGCGAGGGCAATTTGCCCCAGGCCAGGAAGTCGGCGGGCGCTTCGGGCAAATGATAAACCAGAAAACGATCATATTTTACAGACCGATCTCCCTTGGGAGAGAATTTCTGCGGCGCGGCGAAAATGACCAACCCGCGCCCCCGAGAGCGGGCGTATCCACTCTCCAGCAACTTGCCGATATCCGACGCCACCGCGTCGAAAAGCAACAACTCATTGCGATGGGCAATGTGCGTCCGCATTTGCGAAACCAAATTCTTATACCGAAGCATCAACGGTTCGCTTTGCAGCCTTTCGGGACGAATATCCATGTAAAGGGAGAATACCCCTTGATCCGAAGAGAGGGATTTCAGAGCCAGAATATCATCCTCAGTGATGAAGTCGTAACCGCGTTCATCATCTCCGATCAATTCCAGATCCAGTGCATATTCATTGATTTTGGGACTCATCGTTCTTACTCCTG
>JALWDV010000826.1 GCA_027036755.1 Anaerolineae bacterium | reverse complement strand
CGGGATGGATGTCTCGCGGCGGTTCGGAACTGGGCACGGGCTACTACATCCTGCAGGAAAAAGACCTGCCCACCCTCTCGACTGTGTTGAAACGACACGACATCTCCGCCATGATGCTCATCGGCGGCAGCAGCGCCTACAAAAGCGCCTATCTCATCCAGTCTCAACTTGATTCCTGGCCCCATCTGGCCATTCCCACCATCGTTGTTCCCGCCAGCATCAACAACAACCTGCCCGGCTCCGACTTTTCGGTGGGGGCGGACACCGCGTTGAATAACATCATCAACGCCGTGGATAAAATCAAGGACACCGCGGGAGCCAACAAGCGCGTGTTCATCGTGCAAGTCATGGGCTATCATTCGGGCTATTTGGCGGTGGCGTCGGCCCTGGCCAGCGGCGCCGAGGACGTTTTCATCCCCGAACAGGGCATTACCCTGAAGCAGATCGTAGAGCAAGTGAAGCGATTACGCGAATCCTTCGCCCAGGGGCGCAGACTTGCGTTGATCATGCTCAACGAGGTTGCTTCGCCCGCTTACGACGCCTCCATCATCCAGCGCATTATGGACGAGGAAGGGGGCGATTTGTTCGATGTGCGCTCCATCAATTTGGGGCATATCCAGCGCGGCGGCGCTCCTTCGCCCTTCGATCGCGTTTTGGCGGCGCGCATGGCGACCGAAACTATTCGATTACTGGGCGACCGAAGGGATGATCAGCCTTATTTTCTCACCATTGGCTTGCGGGGCAACGAGATCGTTTTCCAGTCGCTGGAGGAGGCCAAAGCGGAGATCGATTGGCCCTGGGAGCGTCCCAAAAATCAATGGTTTATGCCCTATCTTTCGCTGGTGAAAGAGATGTAGGGTAACCGCTATGGCAACTGCCAGGGTGGTTGGCCTCAATCGCCCTCTTTTGTCACAAAGGTGCGAAGGAAACGAAGCGCGAAGTCATTTCGTGATTGGAATAAACGCCATGAAACGTTATCTCACAACCCCGTTCAAACGCCGATGGATTCTCGCCACAGTTGTCGTCATCCTCCTTTCGGTGGCGATGTTTGGGCTGGGATTCTGGCAGCTCGATCGCCATCATCAGCGCCAGGCCTACATTGCCGGCGTTATCGCCGAGGTGCAAGACGCGCCCTTCGCGCTGACAGGAACGTCCGCCGATGAGCAATACGCGGATCGCATTTATCATCAGGTTCAGGCCGAGGGGACGTTTGATTTCGAGAATCAGGTGGCGATCAAGAACAAGTTTTATGACGAAACCATGGGCTATCATCTGGTCACGCCATTTTTGATCAAGGGCGGCGATGAGGCGGTGTTGGTGGATAGGGGCTGGGTTCCGCCCGAGAGCGTTCAGACGCCCGCCGACGCCCGCCGGTATGATGAGCCGGAATTGACCCACATCCTGGGCCGCATTGTCGCCACCCAAGAGAGCGCCGCGCCGCCATCCGAACCGCAATTCTGGTGGCTGCGCGTCGATGTGGACAGCATCGGGCGACAATTGCCTTACGACGTGCTGCCTTTTTATGTGGCGCTCATGCCGCCAGAAGGAAAACAGACCGCCCCGCCCTATCGCAATCCCCCAAAATTCGAACTGGATCCGGGCGCTCATCTCGGTTTCGCCATCGAATGGTTCCTCTTCGCCCTTTTGCTGCCGCTGTTTTACATCTGGCAAGTGGTCCGGGTGGATCAACTTGAGCCGAAGGACGAGGGGAAATCCCCTTGAGCGCCGGGCGATTTCCAGTTGTCGCCGTAATCCTCGACGCCGAAGGCGTCCACCAGGCCCATGATGGTCTGCAACTCGTCGGCGGTGAAGATGTCTTCCCAGAAGATGCCCCATCCTTTGGCCGCAAAATCGGATTCCGACGCGGTGAGACCATGCACCGTGCGAATGGTGGTCATGGAGGGGACGAAGATGTGGGCGGGATGAATGGCCCGGGGATCGCCGCCCACGTAGTCGATGAGCCGACGGGTGGTGGGGAAGGGGCGCTCGTAGAAATCTTCGTAATGGAAGGTGGGCAGTCCGTGACGGGCCAGCGCCCGGGCTGCCAGCTTGTGCGACGCGGCCCACATCACGGCTTCCCGCTCGATCTGCGTTCGGGCTGCGTCGATGAGGGATCGGTAGGGCCGCAAGACGTCCTCCGTGCGGGGATTCTGCACCACATGATCGAGAAACAGCCGCCAGTGGGTCTCGAAGCCGAATTCATTCCAGAAATTTTTGCGTCGGCGTAACGAGGCGATGACCGCGGCGGGATGCCGCACCAGATAGACGATGCGGGCGTGCAGGTTTTCGATGAGCCAATCGATCATGAAAGTGGCCCGGATTTCTTTGAATCCCAGCACGCGCGTTTCATCCCACACCATATCCACATAGGTCTGGCTAACCGCCTCCAATGGCGTGAAGAGGTGATTGCGCAGCAGCCAACGGTTGCGGTGCGCCCCGGCCAGCACTTCCAAAAGAAAATCGAGCAGGCGGGCGTTCAGGCCCGGCTCGTAGCCGTCGCTGTAACACGCTTCCTGGGGAAACGGGCAGGTTTCGGGATGCAACGGCTCGAAGAGCAGCAGCCCGCCCATGTTTTTAGAGATGATGTCGGACACCCAGGTGGAGCCCGAGCGTCCGAAGCTGAGAACGATGATGGGATCGTTCATGGCGTTTTATGCGACGAACCCCATCGCCCGATCCAGATCAGCCATCAGGTCTCCCACATTTTCAATACCTACCGAGAGCCGCACCAGACCATCGGTGATGCCCACCTTGCGCCGCTCCTCGGGGGGCGCGCCCGCGTGGGTCATGCTGGCGGGATGCTCGATGAGGGTGTCTACATTGCCCAGGCTCACGGCCAGGGTCGCCAGTTGCACATGGTTCATCACGGCCACCGGGGATAAATCGTAGTCCTGGGCCAGCTCCTGCACCGAAAGCCCCCACATTTGGGATGCAAGGATCAGCGTGGAAACGCGGATGCCGGTTTCCCGCACCACGGCCGCGGGCGTCCCCGAAGCGCCGCGGCGATAGGTGATGTGGAGAAAGCGCGGATCATCTGGAGACGCCTTCAACATCCCGACCTTTTCAGCCACAGCCCACATGACGAACTGATTGAGAGATACGCCCTGGGCGGCAGCCAGCTTTTCTGATTCCTGTTTGAGTTGAGCGGGAAGATTGAAGGGATGCCGAGCCATAAGGTCAATTCCTGTCTGAATGTTGCGCTGATTGACTGAGGGCATCTTACATGACATCATGCAAGATGTCAATGTGGCGTCGCTGCGGCCCGAATAACATCGCCGCGATGAAGGAGCGCGGCGGTCATTCCGAAGAGCCAGGGTTTGATGAAGGTGAGTTTCATCGCAGGGATTGCAGATATGCACCAATTATGGTACAGTATAACTATGCCAGAGGAAATGCGTTTACATGTCGTCTTTTACAAGACAAATTCAGGCAGAGAACCTGTCAGAGAATGGTTGAAGTCTTTGCCTGCGCACGAGCGAAAGCACATAGGTTTGGCTGTACTGAAAAAACCTTCAACACGGAGGCACAGAGTGCACGGAGGAAGAAAAAGGTGAGATTTGAAGAGGAATTTCTCTGTGAACTACCACTATTTTCTCCGTGTCCTCCGTGTCTCCGTGGTGAAATGACCTTTTTGCAGTGGAGCCAGGTTTTGATCTGAAAACAGTTCAGCGAGGCTGGCCATTAGGCATGCCGCTCATCCGAAAACTGGATAGCGGCCTCTGGGAAGTGCGTTCACGCTTGCCAAATCGCATTGCTCGCGTCATCTTTACTATCGATGGCAATATGATGATCCTGCTTCATGGTTTCATTAAAAAATCACAAAAAACGTCGTCCAATGACCTGGATATTGCACGTCGACGTTTGAAGACGTTACGAGGTAAGCAACATGATTGATGAAAAATATATTGGAAGCTCTCTCGATGATTTTCTGGAAGAGGAGGGCATTCTCGAAGAAGCGGAATCGGTCGCTGCAAAACGCGTTCTCGCTTTTCAGATTCGACAACTAATGGAACAGCAGCACCTCAGCAAATCAGAAATGGCCCGTCGCATGCGCACCAGCCGGGCCGCTGTGGACAGGATACTGGACCCTGACAATCACGCGGTTACGCTCGCAACAATGGAGAAAGCCGCCGTCGCTCTGGGCAAAAGACTGAGCATCGCCCTTGTTTGACAGAGGATTACACTTTTGATGGTTGCGCCTCGGCCCGGATGACATCGCCGCGATGAAAGAGCGCGGCGGTCGTTCCGAAGAGCCAGCCCAGGGCCAATGTCGGGGCGTTGCGCCGCCCGAAACGGTAGTTCAGCGCGCCCGCCAGACCGTGGGGATTGGGGATGTGCTGCATTCGGCGAACATGAAATCCCGCTTCCGTCAGGGCCAGGCTCAGGCTGGCGGGAGTAAAATGCACGCGGTGTCGGGGCAGGTCCCAATGATACCAGTGCTCGCCGGTCAGGGCCGCGCCCCACCCGGCCCGATTGGGAGCCTCCACCAGCAGCAAGCCTTCCGGCTTCAGGGCCGGGCGCAGGTTGCGCAGGGCCGCCAGGGGGTTCTCCATGTGCTCCAGGCTGTGCCACAGGGTGATGACGTCATACGCCGCGCGGGGCAGGATCGCGTCCTCCGCCCGCGCCGCCTGCACGTTCACGCCCTGCTGGCGGGCCAACGCCGCGGCCCGCTCGTCCGGCTCCACGCCATCAACCCGCCAACCCAGACGGATGAGACTGGCTCCATACGCGCCGCTGCCGCAGCCCACATCCAGCAGGCGGCCCGGCGGCGGCGCGGGCGGCAGCCATGTCCAGCCGCGAATGTGGGCCAGCAATCGGGCCAGAGCGCCGGGCAGGGGCAGTGCATGGGGCTGGGGATAGCCGAATCCGGCCCGGATGGTCGCGGCCACGCGGCCGCGCAGGCCCGCGGCCGGGCGGCTACGAGTGAGGTGGGGCTCATAGTCCTGGTCGTAGGCCCGGGAGCGGGTCTGGTCATCCCAGGCCGACGCGGTGACGCCCACATCGCAGTGTGGGCACAACCACACCCCGTGTCGGCGGGCGTCGCCCGTGCGATAATCGGGCGCAAAAATCAGCAACCGCGTCGTCGCCCGACCGCACAAGGGACAGCGAGGATTGCTCATTGCCGCAACATGACATCGGTCCAGCCTTCGATCCAGGCTTCGCGATGGGCCGCGATCTCATCGGGCGAAAGCTGCACAGGATCAGCCGGAATCTGGACCCAGCGTTCGAACAAATCGCCCACCTTCGCCTTGCCATTGGCCGGATACACCCACATGTGCTGAGGGATATCCTCCTGGAAGGCGGGACTGAGCAGGAAATCCACCAGCTTGCGGGCCGCCTCCTGCTTGGGGCTGTTGGCCAGGATGCCCGCGAACTCCACCTGCTCGAAGCTGTTGCCGGGGGTGTTGACGCTGGCGGTGGGCGGTTCGGTGAGATTGTTGAAAAAGACTTCCGCGGCGGGGCTGGTGGCGTAGCTCACCACGATGGGACGATCCCCTTCGCCCCCCGAACCGGCAGTGAATTGCCCGAAATACGCGTCGCTCCAGCCGTCGGTGACCAGAACGTCGTTGGCCTTGAGATCGCGCCAGTAATCGAGATAGGTGTATTCGCCAATGTGGCCGTAGCGCCAGACTGTGGTGAACAAAAACGCCAGGCCGGGCGACGAACTGGCCGGGTTTTCCACCACGGTCAAGCCCTTGTATGCAGGTTCGATGAGATCGGCGATGTCGGTGGGCGGCTCCAGATCGTGATCCTTGAACCACTGGATGTCGTAGTTGAGGGTGACATGGCCAAAATCAACCGGCAGCAGCCTGTTTTCAGGGTCCAGCTTGAGGCGGTCGGGGATGTCGGCCAGGGCGGGCGCGTCGTAGGGCTGAAACAGACCGCCTTCCAGCGCCCGACTGAGAAATGTGTTGTCCACGCCGTACACCACATCGCCCAGAGGCGCATCTTTGGAAAGCAGCAGCATGTTCACCATCTCGCCAGCGTCGCCGCTCTTGAGGATATTGAGCTTGACGCCCGCCTCCTCTTCGAACTGGCGGATGACCTCCTCGCTGGCGTCGAAGCTGTCGTGGGTGACCAGGGTCAGTTCGACGGCGGCGGCGACGGGGGTCGGAGCCGCCTGTTTGGCAGATGTCGTCGGGGTTTCTTTCGGCGGGATGGGCTTGCCGCCGCCTTCGATGGGCGTGGGCATGCCCGCTTTGGGCAATTCCTGCGCGCATCCGGCTAACGCAAGCGCCAGAATGGCAAGGATGAGAATGAGTCGCAAGTAATTTTTCATGGAAACCTCCGATTCGAAACGGAAAGAGAT
>JALWDV010000825.1 GCA_027036755.1 Anaerolineae bacterium | reverse complement strand
CAGATCATGGTCGTGCTCGAAGTTCCCGAACTAACCGTGTTGCAACGAGCCATGGAATCTTCGCGATGGCGAAAGATGAAGCATGAATTGTTGCAATACATCGAAGATTATCGGGAGAGGGTGGTGAAATCCAATGACGATGGGGGATATTTCTGAGTTGCCGATGTGTTGATCTCACGGCATTATACGTCCATCCCACCACTTATGTCCAACGCTACCAAACAGGATGATGATTGACAAACAAGCGCAACTGAAACAAGCGGCCGCCCGGCACGCACTCTCTTTGGTTAAAGACGATATGATTTTGGGGCTGGGAACAGGCTCCACGACGGCTTTTTTCATCGATTTTCTGGGCGAGGCCCTGCAATCGGGAAGGCTGAAAAACATCGTTGGCGTGCCCACGTCGGAGCGCACGGCCCAACGCGCCCGAGAATTGGGAATCCCCCTGACAACGCTAGACCAGGTGGATTACCTTCATCTGGCCGTGGATGGCGCTGACGAGGTGGATCCCGACCTGAATCTGATCAAGGGGCTGGGCAAGGCGCTGCTGCGGGAGAAACTGGTGGAGGTGCACGCCCGCCAGTTCTGGGTCATCGTGGATGAGAGGAAGCTGGTGGCGCGGCTGGGCGAACGAGGCCCGCTGCCCGTGGAGATTCTCCCCTTCGCCCACGAGGCCACGGTGCGCTGGCTGAACGGCCTGTCCGGTTGCCGGGCTGAGCTGTGGCTGCGAGAAGACGGCGAGCCGTGGGTGACGGATAACGGCCACTATCTCGCCCGCTGCTGGTTCGAAGCGGGCATTAGCGACCCCGAAACGCTGGGCCGCACCCTCAACAATTGGCCCGGGGTGATAGAGCACGGGCTGTTTTTGGGCATGGCTTCGGGCGTGATCGTAGCCTCCGCCGACGGCGTGCGCGTGCTCTGACGTTTGACGCTTTACGTTTTACGGTTGACGCCCGCCTTCCCAATCTCAACCAATCTCTACGAATCTCTCCCAACCTCCTACCCGGACCAGCCAGAACCCAAAAAGCTGATCTCACGCAAAGTCGCCAAGGCGCTAAGCTTTTCTTTGCCTCTTTTTTCCTTTGCGGCTCTGCGCCTTTGCGTGAGACATTTTCTTGCCCAGCGAGCAAGGATTCCATTGATAAGGTACTACCCCCTCATGCCCGAATATCGCAACGACATCCGCAACATCGCCATCATCGCCCACGTGGACCACGGCAAGACCACCCTGGTGGATGGCATGTTGCGCCAGACCCACGTCTTCCACAGCAATCAACAGGTCGCGGAACGCGTCCTCGACTCCAACGATCTGGAGCGGGAGCGCGGCATCACTATCCTGGCCAAGAACACCGGCATCCAGTACAAGGGCGTCACCATCAACATCGTGGACACGCCCGGCCACGCCGATTTTGGCGGCGAGGTGGAGCGGGTGATGAACATGGTCGATGGCGTGCTGCTGCTGGTGGATGCGGTGGAAGGCCCCATGCCCCAGACCCGCTTCGTTCTGCGCCAGGCCATCGAGAAAGGCCACAAGGCCATCGTCGTGGTCAACAAAATCGACCGGCCCGCGGCCCGGCCCGACGAAGTCATCAACGAAACCTTTGATCTCTTCATCGACCAGGGCGCCAGCGACGAACAAACCGATTTCCCCATCATCTACACCATCGCCCTGGAAGGCCGGGCCGGATACGAGCCCGATCAGCTTCAGGACGACCTCACGCCCCTGTTCGAGGCCATCATTGACCATCTGCCCCCGCCCCGGGTGGAGATGGACGCGCCCGCCCGCCTGCTGGTCACCACCCTGGATCACAGCAACTACGTGGGCAAGATCGCGGTGGGACGGCTCACCAGCGGCGCGCTGCGCAAGGGCCAGCAGGTGGTGCGCATCGACCGCCAGGGCAACCAGATTCCGGGCAAGATCAATCAGGTCTTCGTCTTCCGCAACTTGCAGCGCATCGAGCAGGAGGAAGTGACCGCGGGCGACATCGTGGCTGTGGCGGGCCTGCCCGAAATCGGCATTGGCGAGACCATCGCCGACCCGACTGACCCCCGTCCCC
>JALWDV010000824.1 GCA_027036755.1 Anaerolineae bacterium | reverse complement strand
GTGGAGGTTGCGTGAGAAGAGACTGAATTCATTCGGCCAGTGTCCGCCGCCAGCCCAAAGCGTCGACTGAAGTCGCTCTATTGAGCCCTGCGGGCTGAAGGGCGACCTGCGTCGCCCGGCCCTCCAACCGAAATTGGACATACCCATTTGAAATTGCTGGAGGAGGAATCTCTTCGTCTGCAAGGGGATTTCTCGGTCGCTGCGCTCCCTCGAAATGACGTGAGAGAGCCTTTCGGGGAATATTTTTACGAATTATCCGCGTTCATCCGCGTTTATCCGCGTCCCATTTACGAAGCAACCGATAACCGAATCAGACGTCGCCTTGCGCATCGCCCGCGGGCCAGCGCCCGCCGCCAACACCGGGGGATAAAGTCCCCCGGCTAAAAACAGCGCCCCTGCGGGGCTAGCCGGATTTATCCGGCGCTGTTTTGTAGCCCGGCGACTTCATCGCCGGGCGAACGTGGCAAATGCCACTATTGCCGATTTAATTTGTGAACATTCATTTCTCCTCCCTGCAGTCGTCGAAATGACGTAACAAGGGATTTTTATCGGCATCGGCGCTGGTACGCCAGACGTTGGACTGCTGCTTTCCGCTGCTTTTCGCTCGCCCATTCTCCCATCGCTCATTCGCTTTTCCAGCGCCCGCTGATGGCCGCGTCCAGGCATTGCTCCATGTCGCCGTAGCGCATCCTCACGCCGCTGTGCATGGGCGCGTAGTTGGCCATCTTGCCCGCGTTGGTGGCCATGGTGCGGATGCCCAGACTGCGCACCGGCGCCACCACCGCGCAGGTGTCGGCCACCACCTGGCCGCCCGCGGCCTCGATGACAGCCACCAGTCCCTCGGCCGCGGCCCGGGCCCGGGTGATCTGACTGGTGGTGATCCACAGCAGCGTCGCCAGCTTCTCTCCCTTCAGCCGAGCGGCGATGCGGCGCAGTTCGGACATGGACGCGTGGGGGCAGCCCAGCGTCACCAGATCGATCTCCGTGATCTCGGGATTGGCGTCCATCACGCCGTAGCCCTCGGCCAGGCTGTCGATGACGATGCGTTGGGCGTCAGCGCGGATCAGGGCTTCGCCCTGGTCTCGGGCCTCGGGCGTGTAACCCGCCACATGATACAGCGCCACCGCGCCATAAGCGGCCAGGCCCGCGCCCAGGGTCTTCAGCCGGTCGCCCGCGTCCCCGCCGATGGTCAGATCCTCGGGCAGGGGCGGCAGCCACGCAGCCAGGTCGGCAAACCAGGGAACGCCATCGCCCACGCGTTTGCCCACCATGTAGCTCAGCGCCCCGAAGTCGGCGATGGTGCGCACCGGGCAGGCGATCTCGACGACGTGGGTGGCCAGGCGGTTTTCGGGCAGATGATAGCCGTAACGGGCGGTGCGGCCTACGATGGCCGCGGCCAGGGCGCTGGGCCCGCCCTCGCGATTGGTGACAGCCCCCACCACCGAGTTGGCCCAGGCCACCGCGCTGGATTCCGCCCAGGCCAGATGATCGCCGCGGCGGGGCGCGTAGTCGGGAAAGAGATAGGGCGTACAGGACATGGTGGGGATGACGCCCATCTTCACGAAGGCCTTGATGGCCGCCATCTGCGGTTTGGCGAAATCGGGACTAAAGCCCATCTCCCGCCAGCGCTCCAGCTCCATCCCGGCCGGGTTCAGCGTGGTGGGAACGCGCACCCGCGCGCCCTCCTCCGCCCATTCGTTGAGAAAAGCCACGCCCGCGTCCCCCAGATTTTTGTAGCTGACGCCCGCGATCTGCACGTGTTTCACCGGAACCAGATCGGGCGCGCCGTAGATGCGGCCCAGGGTGACCACGATCTCCATGGCCCGCTGCACGCCCGGGCCTTCTGCGCCTTCCAACAGCGCGATTTCTTCGGGGGTGAGTTTGAGGTCGGTCATGCGACGGTCACCCACAGGAATTCACCCGAATCCGCGTCGTACAGGCCCCAGGTGGGATCGTGCATGAAGCCCATGATCTCGCCCGGATTGACCAGCAGCGCCTCGCCCACCCGCTCCTTGCTCGGGGTGTGATTGTGCCCGAAGCAGACCAGATCGAACTGGCCCGA
>JALWDV010000823.1 GCA_027036755.1 Anaerolineae bacterium | reverse complement strand
TCGCCGGGCTACAAAACAGCGCCGGATAAATCCGGCTAAGCCCCGCAGGGGCGCTGTTTCTAGCCGGGGGACTTCATCCCCCGGCGTTGGCGGCGGGCGCGAAGCGCCCCGGGCCTATAACCGGATTGTTTTGTCAATGTTCATCGGTCGGCTGATTGCTGCAACAGCGCCCAACTCATTTTGGACACCCCCCAATCATTTCGGACTTCGTGTACTACCGCCCCAGCCGCAGCGCCCGGCCCATCATCCTGTGCAGCAAATCCACCTCGGGCACGCGCAGCCAGCGTAGGGTGAGATAGTAGATCGCGCCGCCGATGACGCCCGGAACGGCCAGCGTCGTCAGGCGGGGAGCCAGGCCCGCCACGCCCATTTGGGCCATGATCGCCTCGGCGCTGAAATAGAGCGCCACGCCCATGACCGCTGACGCGCCCGCAGCCGCCAGGGCAGTGCGTCCCACCCCGCGCCCCAGTCGACCGCCCCAGCGGTGAAGGAGGAAGATCATCATCAGGGCGTGGGCCATCTGCTTCATGCCATCGGCCAGGGCCAGACCCAAAAAGCTGAGATACGGCAGCAGGGTCAGGGCGAAGACGAGATAGACGCCCACGGCCAGGATGCCGACGATGGCCGGGGTTTTGCTATCGCCGCGGGCGTAGTAGGCGAAATTCAGGGGCCAGTCCACGCTGGCGAAGATCAATCCCACCAGGTAATAGCGCAGGGTGAGATACGTCCAATGGGTGTCGGCGGGGGTGAATTCGCCATGCTCGGCCAGCAGGCGCACGGTGGGTTCGGCCAGCACCCACAAAAACACCGTGGCGGGAATCACCAGCACCAGCACCGCGCGCAGGCCCGCGGCCAGGGTATGCTTGTACGCGCCCCAATCCTTTGCCGCGGCCCAGCGAGAAAGACTGGGCAACGCAGCCATGGAGATGGCCACAGCCACCAATCCGTGGGGCAGTTGATAGAGGGTGGTGGCGGTGCGCATGTAGGCCAGGCTGCTATCTCCCGTGCCGCTGGCCAGCCGCCGGTCGATGCCCCCCTGCACGATGTTCACCAAAATGGCCGCCAGGATGGGAAGATAGAGCGCCCACACCCGCTTCAGGGCCGAGTGCCTGAAATCGATGGTGAAGCGCAGGCCCGAGCCCCGCATATCGGGCAGCCGAAAGGCCAGTTGGATGGTTCCGCCCAGCAACATGCCAAACGCCAGCGCCTCGATCCCCAACTGTTTGTGGAACAGAGGCACGACGATGATGACGCCCATGTTGTAGAGCGCATCGCCCAGGGCCGCCAGGGTGAAGCGTTCTCGGGCGAAGAGGATGGCGGCCAGCCCGCCCGACGCGCTGAACACCCAGATCACCGGAGCGGTGATGCGCATCAGCCGGATGGCGACCTCCTGATATTCGGGCGAGAGGTCGCCGCCGATGAGGAAGACGATCTGGGGCGCGAAAAACTCGACGATGAGGACGACGAGCGCGGCCAGGATGGCGATGGCGGAGAAGATGACGCTGATCACCCGGGCGAATTCGGCCCGCTTCTCCGGGCGGCGATAATCGCTCAGCACCGGCACCAGCGCTGCGGAGAGCATCCCGCCCACCAACAGATCGTAGAGGATTTTGGCCACGAATTCGGCCAGGGCGTAGGCCGAAACCAGGCCCGTCGCGCCGTAGAAATGGGGGATGATGATCTCCCGCACCATGCCCAGCACCCGGCTGAAGATGCTGGCCAGGCTCAGCACCGCGGCGTTGCGGGCGATGGAGGGATGCAGGTCCTCCTCGGGCAGTTCGGGGGGGATGGTCTCGGTCACGATTCATCCTCTGGCGCACAGCCATGCCGCTGCAAGATGTCTTGCACGATGGCGGAGGTGGCCCGGCCGGGCGTCAGTTGCACATAGGCGATGCGCCCGCCATAGCTCGCCACCATCTCGGCTTCGGGCGGCCGCGGGCCGTCGGGCTGATTCCAGTCCGCGCCCTTCACGTAGATGTCGGGCCGGAGCGCCGCCACCGCCTCCCGAAAATCATCCTCATCCCACACGATGACCGCATCCACCGCGCGTAGCGCGGCCAGCAGCAACGCCCGCTCATCCTGGGGCAGGATGGGACGAGTGGGGCCTTTGCGGCGGCGGGTGCTGGCGTCGTTGTTCATCCCCACGATGAGCCGGTCGCCCAAAGCCCGAGCCGATTGCAGATAATTCACATGCCCCGCGTGCAGCAGATCGAAATGGCCGTTGGTGAAGACGATGGTCATGCCCTGGCGTCGCCAATCGTCGGCCAGGCGGGCGCAGGCTTGCAAATCGAGAATGGGCGCGTTCATGCGGGCATTTTAGCACAAATCGGCATGGCGAATAAGTCTCGCGCCCGCAGCGGACTGGCGGGGCGCGGCGCACCATTGCCTACGCATTAGGCCTTGCGCCCGTATCCAGCGCCCGCCCGATGAGCTCGCGGCGGGCCGGATCGCGCAGTTCGTTCCACGCCCGTTCCAGCGCCCGGGCGCCTGCCTCCCCGCGCAGTCGGGCCAGGGCCCAGGCCGCGTGTTCCGCCACCAGCAGCGGACTGCGCCACAGATGAGATTCGAGTGCGTCCGCCGCGGCGGGATCGCCCCAGTTGCCCGCGGCCACGCAGACGTTGCGCATCAGGCCCTCCCATTTGGCTCGCATCACCGGGCTGCCCGCGAAACGCTCGCGAAACGCTGCTTCGTCCAGCGCCAGCAGGTCCAGCAGGGGCGGCGCGATGCGGTCGGGGTGAGGTTGCAGTTGGGGATGGGCCGCGGGCCGGGCGCGGCGATTCCAGGGGCAGACCTCCTGGCAAAGGTCGCAGCCGAAAATCCAGTTGCCCAGCCGGGGACGCAACGCCCGGGGGATAGGGCCCCGCTGTTCGATGGTGAGGTAGGAGATGCACAATCGGGCGTCGAGCTGGCGGGGGGCGATGAGCGCGCCTGTGGGGCAGGCGGCCAGGCAACGGGTGCAGCCGCCGCAGGTTCCCGTGCGACCATCGGCGAAACGCCAGACGTGATCGTTGCGCCCGGGCGTTTGCGTGCGCCGGGGCGGCGGATCGGGCGTAAGGGCTTCGGGAACCAGCAAGCCGCCCAGGAAGAAGAAGGAGCCCTGGTCGGGATGAATGAGGCAGGCGTTCTTGCCGATGAAGCCCAATCCGGCCCGGCTGGCCCACGAGCGCTCCAGCACCGGGGCGGTATCGACAAAGGCGCGGCCGCGGCTGGCCCGACCGGTCTGCGCGGCCAGCCAGCGATCCAGCTCGATGAGCGCTTTGCGCATGATTTTGTGATAATCCCGTCCCAGCGCGTAGAGAGAGATGCGCCCCCGGCCGGGGTCTGTCAGCAGGCGCTGATCCAGATACCGGGCGTAGTTCAATCCCACCAGGATGATGGCGCGCGCGTCGGGCAGGAGATGGCGCGGGTCTTGTTTCAGGGGCAGGTGACGCGCCAGATAGCCCATTTCTCCCGCCCGCCCCGCGTCGAGCCAGGCCCGGTAGAGCGCCAGATCGGGGCTGGGGCCGACGGGCGCGATCCCGGCCAGATCGAAGCCCAGCTCGTGGGCGCGTTGCTTGACCGCCTGCGTCAGGTTCATGCTCCCATTATCCTGTTTTTGCGAGACTGCGCCAAATCGCCCCGAGGCTCGCTTCTCACCACATCCCCATTTTCTGATACCAGGCGACTTCCTGTCGGGCCGCGGTCAGCAGATCGCTTTGGGGCATTCCCAGCTCGGTGATGGCCCGGGCGGGGTTGCAGGTCAGCCGTTGGGGCGATGTGCTGCGTTCGGGCCGGGGCGCTGGCCGCGGCGATGTGCGGAGCAGGCGGCGGAGTTGTCGTTTCCAGCGCGCTTCGCGCGGCCCGGGCGCGGGTTTGCCGCTGGCCTGGGCCATCAGAGCCCGAAAATCGGCTTCGGAGAGATTGCCTTGGGCGTGGCCCAGGATGTAGCGCCGTCCGGGCCGCCCTTTTTCCGCGGCCAGGATCATGCCCCGAGCCACGTCTTGCACGGGCGTCCAGTTGACGCCGCCGGGCATGTAGCGCAGGGGGCGATCATGGAGGAAGCTGAGGACGATGCGTCCGCTGGCCGAGGGCCGCCAATCGCCCGGGCCCAGCATGGCGGTGGGATGCACCACGACGATGGGGCCGCCCTGCGCGGCCAGATCCAAAGCAATTTGCTCACCGGCCCGCTTGCTGAGCACGTAGGCCGAGGGGTTGGGCGGATTGAACGGGGTTTCTTCGGTGGCCAGGCTGCCATCCTCCGGCTGGCCGATGGTTCCGATGGTGCTGGTGTGGACGATGCGGGCCACGCCCGCGTCCAGCGCCGCAGATAGAATCGCCTGCGTCCCTTGGATGTTCGTCCGCTGCATCTGGGGAATGCTGGCGGGATCGTGGGTAAAGCCGGCCGCGACGTGAAAGAGCGCGTCGCAATCCGCCAGCGCGTCGCGCCAGGTTTCGGGCTGCAACAAATCGCCGATCACCCGCTCGACGCCGGGCGTTTCTTGCAGAAGGATGTCGTTGCTGCCGGGGCGGATGAGGCCGCGCACCCGCCAGCCGTCATTCAGTAGCTGACGGGCCAGGGCGGCCCCCAAGAAGCTGTTGACGCCGGTGATGAAGGCGGTGGTCATGGCGCGGGCTGCTGGCTGAGATCCAGTAAATCGAGACGCACCCACAGGTTGACGGCGTCGGCAGCGGGGGGCGGGAAGGGAGCCTGCCGGAAGAAGAACCAGCGGATGGCGTCGTTAGTGGTGGCCAGGTGATCGACGCCCCAGTTGGAAAGGGGCGTGAAGGATTGGCCCGCGTAGTCGTCACTCAGGGTCAGTTCCATGTCGGTGGGGGCGATGATGATGGCGGGGGGATGCTGGGCGTTCACATCCCGCAACACCTGAAATTGCTCCGCGCGCCGCAGATACCACTGGATGACGTCATCGGATTGGCTGCCGGGGATGAGCGCGATCTCCTCGGCCCAACGGTCGCCGGTGAGGCGCTGGCTGATGTCGCCGTAGGTGTCGGCCAGGTCGCGGGCGTCGGGCATGGTCTCGGTGGGCGAGACCCGGGCCAGGGTGGGCAGGGTGGCGTTGAAGGCCAGTTGCCAGATCATGCCGCCGCCGAAGAGCAGCGTCAGGATCAGCCATGTGATGAGCAGCCCGCCCCGCACTTCGCGCCAGCCAATGAACCAGATAAAGACGCCGGTGACCATCAGCCCCATGAGCAGGGTGACGAAGGCCAGGATGAGACGATTGAAGTCGCCGCTTTGGGCGAAGGCGACCAGGGCGTAGGCTGTGAGGAAGGCCAGGAGGATGAGGACGACGATGAAGAGCGTCTCTTCCAGGCTGTGGAGGGCGAAGTCGCCGCGTCGGGAACGCTCCACCAGGAAGGCGGCGACGGGCAGGGCCAGGAAGAACGCGGCCACGGCCCGGCTGTACGCCACATCGGGCCCCTGGGCGATGGCGATGAGCGCGGCCACGGCCGCGGCGATGCTCAGGGCTTGCACCTTCCGCTGCTGGCGCAGGCCCCAGATGACGGCCATGAGACCGAACAGGGAGAGCAGGGGCTCATCCGCAGCGAGACGGATGAAGCCGGTCAGCAGCGAGCGGGGCGCGAGGGTGAAGTCGGTCAGCCATTGGGTGAGGTTGACGGCCATGAGGCCCATGGCGTCGAATCGGGTGAAGAAGGCCGTGCCGCCAGCGAAGAAGATGAAGGCGGCGATGGCCCAATCGCTGGTTCCGGGGCGGGCGGCGGACGCGCCGCGGGTGAGGATGAAGATGATGGCCAGGGCGATGAGCGCGGTGAATCCCGCGGGCCCGGCGAGCAGGGCCAGGGCCAGCCCCGAGAGGGTCAATGCCCAGCCATGACGCTGCTCCCCTTGCGCCCGGCTCCATCCGGCCAGGGCGATGGCCGCGGCCAGCAGCGCGAAGCTGACGCCGTCGCTGCGGCGGGCGAAGGCGTTGGCCAGGGGTGAGAGGGTGATGAGGGTCGCGGCCGTCAGGGCTTCCCAGCGGCCCAGCCAGCGTCGGGCCAGATAGAAGCCCAGGGGGATGGCCACGGCTGCGAGGAGGGGCCAGGCCCGGGCCAGGGCGTCGGTTGCGCCCATGACGAAGAAGGCGAGGCTTTGCAGGCTGAAGAGCAGGGGGCTGCCTGCATCCAGCGCCGGGTGTATTCCCTGGCTGGCCTGCCAGGCCCGCAGCGCTGTGCTGGCCTCGACCGGCGAAAGCGGGCGTTGGCCCAGGTTCACCAGGCGGATGATGGCCGGGAGGAGGATGAGCAGGCCGTAGGCCAATCGCTCCAGGGTGAGCCATGCGAGGCTGGGGCGGGGTGTGTCGAGGGTGGATGTGGTGGTTGTCATGGTCGGTTGCTGTTCGCTGCTTCGTAAATAGTTTG
>JALWDV010000822.1 GCA_027036755.1 Anaerolineae bacterium | reverse complement strand
CACCCCGCCCCTCCCCCGATACTCGCTGCGCTCGTGTTCAGGGGAGGGAGATGCTCATTTGCTACGCAAATTTGCAAACCAGGGGGCTCCTCCCCCTGCAAGACGCTAGCCGAAGCGGGGGGAGGCCGGGAGGGGGCTTGTCACCAGTCAAATTTGAAGTTGCCGATGAAGGTGCAACGCACTTGCGAGGCGCATCGCACCTGATGCTATAACGTGATAAACCGCACCCGGAACTGCTCGCCCACCACTTCGTTGATCTCGGGCAGCAGGTCTTCGGGGATGGGCTCATCGGTCTTGATGACGAGGATGGCGATGCCGCGCGGACTCAATCGCCCCACGTGCATGAACGCGATGTTGATGTCGTTGCGGCCCAGCAGCGTCCCCAGACTGCCGATGACGCCCGGTCTGTCGCGATGCCAGGAGACCAGATGGTAGCCCTGGGGCTTGAACTCCACCCAGCGGTCGGCCACGGCCACGATGTAAGGCTCGCCATGCAGCACGCTGCCCTTGACGCTGGCGGCCTGCTCGCCCGCCCGCACCGTCAGCGTCACCATGTTCTCGTAACGCTCATGGTGATGACGCTGCCGGTATTCCGCGATAATGACGCCCCGGCGCTGGGCGATGAAATCGGCATTCACCACGTTCACCCGCTGCTCCACCACGTCCGCCAGCAGCCCGCGCAGAGCCGCCGCCTGCAGAATGCGGGTGTCGTACTCGGCCAGGGGGCCGTACACCGTCAGCTCGATGCGCTCCACCTGCATGGGCTGGAACTGATGCAGGAAAAGCCCCATCTTCTCCACCAGGCCGATGAAGGGGCTGATGAATTCGATATCGGTGGCCGGGATGAGGGGGGCGTTGATGGCGTAGCGGGCGGGGTGATCATTGAGCACGTCCACCACCTGCGCGGCCGCGTCCAGCGCCACCTGATGTTGGGCCTCGGTGGTTGAGCCGCCGAGGTGCGGGGTCAGCACCACTTTGGGATGAGACCGCAGGGGGGACTCAGCGGGCAAAGGCTCGGTCTCGAACACATCCAGCGCGGCCCCGGCCAATTGGCCCGAATCCAGCGCCGCCAGCAGATCAGCTTCGCTGATAACGCCCCCGCGAGAGGTGTTGATCAACCGGGCGCCCGGTTTCATCTTCGCCAGCTTCGCCGCGTCGATGAAGTGGCGGGTGGCGTCGTTCATGGGCAGATGAAGGGAGATGAAGTCGCTGCGGGCCAGCAGATCGTCGATATCCACCAGGTCAGCGCCCATTTTGCTGGCGTAATCCGCGGTGACGTAGGGATCGAAGGCCACGACCTCCATGCCCAGGCCCACGGCCCGGCGGCATACGTGTCCGGCCACCCGGCCCAGGCCCACCAGGCCCAGGGTTTTGTTGCGGATTTCCACGCCCATGAAGGCCTTGCGATTCCATTCCCCCGCCCGCATCGAGCGATGCGCCTCGGCCACGTTGCGGGCCAGCGCGAACATCAGGGCGATGGCGTGCTCCGCGGCCGCGGCCACGTTGCCCGTGGGCGCGTTGGCCACGATGACGCCCGCCTCGGTGGCGGCGGGAATGTCGATGTTATCGACGCCCACGCCCGCCCGGACGATGACTTTGAGATTCCGGGCCGCAGCAATGACATCGGCTGTCACTTTTGCGCCGCTGCGGATAATCAGCGCGTCGTAATCGGGAATGATGGCGATGAGTTCTTCGGGCGAGAGGCCCGTGCGCACATCCACCTGCAGCCCCGCCTCTCGCAACAACGTCAATCCCGCCTCGGCCAGCGGGTCGGAAACAAGCACTTTTTGGGGATTCATCATATCACCATTTTACTTTGGCGTGCGAAGAGGCGACGCCCGCCGTCCAACGCGTCCGCCTCCCCGCACGCAGTTATTAGACGTTATCGGAAACTGCTAAGGTAGTCTGTCTGTTTTCGCTGGCTTGGCTTCTGTTGCGGCAGGCTCCCCCTCAGTCCCCCCCGCAAGCGGTGGGGAGGGCTCTCCGTCTGCAAAAACTTTGCAAACCAGCGGCTCCCTCCCCTGCAAAGGAGCGAAGCGACTGGCGGGGGAGGGCCGGGGTGGGGGCC
>JALWDV010000821.1 GCA_027036755.1 Anaerolineae bacterium | reverse complement strand
ATCGGGGGAGGGTCGGGGTGGGGGCAAAAGGGAGGCCGGGAGGGGTGAAATCGCCTCCTTTCCGCTTACGGATTCTAAATTTGGAATTGCTGAAGCGCGAAGCGCTTGCGTTGCCGAATGCGGCGAGGTTTCTCGTCCTTGCGGTGCTTTGGCAGGCCCGCGTTTTCAGACCTCGGAGGTCTCGCAGACCTCCGAGGTCTTTTGGCCAGCGAACGCAAGTGCACGCCCGATGGCGCCCGTCAGGCCCGCCAGGGTTGCATGTCATACCAGTTGGGGCCGTATTCCGGCTCGGCCTTGAGCGGCGCTTTCAGCTCGTAGGCAGCTTCCATCGTCTCCACCACCAGCGGGACCACGTGCGCCATCTCGGCGAGGGGGGTCTCCAGCACCAACTCGTCGTGCACCTGCAAGATCATGCGGGCGGCGAGGCCCTGCTCGCGCAGCTTGCGATGCACCTCGCGCAGGGCGATCTTGAGGATATCGGCCGCGGAGCCCTGGATGGGGAAGTTGATGGCGGCCCGTTCGGCCGCTGCCCGGGCCTGCTGCGACACTCGGGCGGTGGATGTGAGCACGGGGAAGTAGCGGCGTCGGCCCAGCAGCGTCTCCACATATCCCTGCTCCCTGGCCCGGGCGATGGTCTCTTCGAGATAGCGCTTGACTCCCGGATAAGTGGCGAAGTAAGTGTCCATGAAATGACGGGCCTCCTCCATGCTGATGCCCGCCCGGGTGGAAAGTCCATACACACTGACGCCGTACGAGGTGGCGAAATTCATCATCTTGGCCACAGAACGCTGCTGGGAACTCACCTCCTCGATGGGGACGCCATACACCAGGCTGGCTGTGGCCGCGTGGATGTCCAGCCCCTGGGCGAAAGCCGCCAGCATCCGCTCATCCCCCGAGATATGGGCCAGGATGCGCAGCTCCACCTGGGAGTAATCCACGGCCAGCAGATAATGCTCGGGCGGAGCCACAAAAGCCTTGCGGATGCGTCTGCCCAGTTCTGAACGAACCGGTATGTTCTGAAGATTGGGCCTGTTGGAGGAGATGCGCCCGGTCTCGGCGCCCGTCTGATCGAATGAGGTGTGAATGCGTCCAGTCTCGGGGTTGATGAGCCGGGGCAGAGCCTCGATGTAAGTGCTCAGCAGCTTGGTGAGCTGCCGATATTCCAGCAGCAGATCGATGACGGGATGCGCGCCTCGCAGCCCCTCCAGCACCGAGGCCGCGGTGGAGTAGTGACCGCTCTTGGTCTTCTTCAGGCCCCGGGAGGGCAGCCCCAGGTTTCCGAACAGCGCATCCGAAAGCTGCTGGGTGGAGTTGAGATTGAACTCATAGCCCACGTACTCATAAATCTCGCCCGCCAGTTGCGCCAGCCGGGAGCGAAGCTCCTTCGCCATCTCGTTGAGATAAGAGGCGTCCACCAGCACGCCGTGCATCTCCATATCGGCCAGCACCGGAATCAGGGGCATTTCCAGGTTCCAAAAAAGCCGGATCAGCCCGGTTTCCTCCAGTTGCGGCTGAATTTTGGCCCAGATGCGTCGGGTCATGTCCACGTCCGCGGCAGCGTAGTCGGTGACTCGCCCGATGGAGACCGTGTCTATGGTGGTCTGATTGCGGCCCTTGCCGATGAGATCGGCGATGGGGGTCATCTCTACGCCCAGATATTTGATGGCCAGCGCCTTCAGGCCCAGGCTGCGACTGCCCGGATCCAGCAGAAACTCGCCGATCATGGTGTCGATGAAACGGCCCCGCACCGGCAGCCCATGCCGACGGCAGACGATGAGATCGTATTTGGCGTTGTGGGCCAGCTTGTCCGCGTTCTCGCTGGCCAGGATCGGCCCGATCTTCTCCTGGATCAACGCCAGGGGGAGTTGCTCGCCATCCCGGTGGGTGATGGGCGCGTACACGTTCGCGTCCGGACCTTCATCCCAGCCCAGCGCCAGCCCCACCAGCCCCGCTCGATGTTCATCCACGCCCGTGGTCTCCACATCGAAAGCCAGCGGGTTGGCCGCATTCAGGTTGGGCAGGATGTCGTCCAGGTCATCGGGCGTGGTGATGGCCCGATAGCCGCGCGGCGCGCCTGAATCCTGCACCACCGTTCCCTCGCCGAACAGGCCCAATTGCTGCACGCCCTGGCCGGGCGGCTCGGGCAGGCGAGGAATGAGGGTGCGAAACTCCAGCTCGGTGAACAGCTCCAGAATGCGATGGCGGTCGTAGTCGCCGAATTCGCACGCGGCCAGGTCCAGCTCCACGCCCGGCGCATCTACAATGGTGGCCAGCGCCCGGGAGAGATACGCCTCCTCTTTGCCCTTGAGCAGAGCATTGCGCACCCGGGTGGGCGTAACCTCATCGATGTGGGCGTAGATGTTGTCGAGATCGCCCCATTGCTGCAACAGCTTGACCGCGGTCTTGTCTCCGATGCCGCGCACCCCGGGGATGTTGTCCGATTTGTCGCCCACCAGGGCCTTGTAATCCACCATCTGCCGGGGCGAAAGTTTGTAGCGCTCCAGCACCTTCTCGGGCGTGTAGATGATGACATCCGAGAACTTGCGGCCTGAGGTCAGCACCCAAATCTTCTCATCCACCACCTGCAGCAGATCTCGATCGCCAGTGGTGATGAGGGACAGCGCGCCTTTGGCCTCGGCCTGATGGGCCAGCGTGGCCAGCACATCGTCCGCTTCGTAGCCCTCTTTGGTGAAGATGGGGATGCGAAACGCGGTGATGATCTCCTGAATGCGGTCGATCTGGATGGCGAGTTCGTCGGGAATGCGCTCTCGCGTGGCCTTGTAGTCCTCGAATTTGTCGTGCCGAAAGCTGCGCCCCACATCGAAGGCCACGGCCATGTGCGTGGGGCGATGATCCCGCATGACGTTGAGGAGCATGGAGACGAAGCCATACACCGCGTTGGTCAATTCGCCCTTGCTGGTGGCCATATCGGGCGGCAGGGCGAAGAACGCGCGGTAGGCCAACGAGTGGCCGTCGATGAGTACGAGTTTCATGGCGATATAAGTTCTCCTACGTCATTTCGAGGGAGCGCAGCGCCCGAGAGGTGCGACGCACTTACCGCAGGCGCAAGCGCGTCGCACCTGGGAGATTTCTCCTTCCTGCGGTCGTCGGAATGACGTAATCCGAAAAACTAGCCCCGCAGGGGCGCTGTTTCTAGCCGGGGGACTTCATCCCCCGGCGCTGGCGGCGTTGCTGTTTCTTCAACCGAAATAGGACGCACCCAAAAAATTTCAACACGGAGGCGCAGAGCGCACGGAGGAAGAAAAAGGTGAGATTTGGAGTTTCTCTGTGAACTACCACCATTTTCTCCGTGTCCTCTGTGTCTCCGTGGTGAAATGGCCTTTTTGCAGTGGAGTCAAATGATGTGAATTCAAGGTTTGACGCCCGACGCGCGTCAGCCCGTCACTCGACGTAACGCTTGATGATGATGGAGCCGTTCTGGCCGCCGAAGCCAAACGCGTTGGCCATGCCCACATCGACATGATGCTGGCGGGCCTGGTTGGGAACGTAGTCGAGATCGCACTCGGGATCGGGCGTATTGAGGTTGATGGTGGGAGGGATCCAGCCGGTCTGAATGGCCTTGACGATGGTCAACACCCCAAATGCGCCCGATGCGCCCATGGCGTGTCCCACCATCGGCTTGATGGAGGGCGCAGGCGCATTGTAGGCGTGCTGGCCCAGCGCCTTCTTCATGGCTTTGGTCTCCGAAACGTCGTTCAGTTTGGTGCCGGTGCCGTGGGCGGAGATGTAGTCGATGGCCTCCGGAGGCAGATCGGCCTCGGCCAGGGCCCGCTTCATGGCCCGGGCCGCGCCATCGCCTTCGGGATGGGGCGCGGCCATGTTGTAGGCGTCCAGGGTGAAACCCATGCCGCCGAATTCGGCCAGGATGTTGGCCCCCCGGGCCAGAGCGTGCTCCAGGGATTCCAGCACCATGGCCGCGGCGCCCTCGCCCATAATCATGCCATCCCGGGTGAGATCGAAGGGCCGACACGCGGTCTCGGGTTCATCGTTGCGGGTGGACATGGCGCCCAGACGGCTGAACGCGGCCATGATCAGAGGCGTCGTGTAGGAATCGGCGCCGCCAGCGATCATCACGTCGGCATCGCCCCGCTGGATGCGGCGGGCGGCTTCGCCAATGCTGACCACGCCCGTGGCGCAGGCGGCCACCGGCGAGTTGGCCGGGCCCTGCAATCCGTAGCGAATGCCGATGTAGCAGGGGGTGGTGGTGATGAGCACGGCCGGAGCCTTGGCGGGATTGATGGCGCGCGGGCCGCGGTCTCGGATCAGACAGGCCTGATTTTCCACAAAATCCAGCGCGCCAAATGCACTGCCCATCTCGACGCCCACCATGGTGGGGTCCTCATCCTCCAAATCCAACCCGGAATCGGTCAGGGCCTCCTCCACGGCGGCCACTGCCAGATGCGTCACGCGGCCCAGACGCCGGGCGTCGCGACGTCCCAAGATCTTCTGCGGATCGAAATCCTTGACGGCAACGACAATCTGGGTGGGAAGTTCCGAGGGATCATAATCGGTGATGCGGCCTGCGCCTGTGCGCCCGGCCAGCAGTCCTTCCCAGGTGGAATCTGCATCCAACCCCAGGCCGCTGATGGCCCCCAGGCCGGTGATGACAACGCGTCGATGAGTTCTTGTCATATTGATGAAAATCTCCTTTGATGGATCAAAGTCATGCAATGTGAAGCCTCGGACATTCTAACAGAAGTTCCGCCAAAACATACACTCAAAGCAAGCCAATGACGCCCGAACCTTCGATCTGCAAGCATAGCACAAGCGACAAACCTTGACAACGCCTTGGGGACGCGTTATCACTGATGCTAGAATAGAAGCGACTCACCCATTCACGCTCAGCTACGCGACCATTTCGAAAACATGGTGTTTTTATCAATATCAGCGCCGCGTAGCCCCTATCCATTATCGTGACCGACTACCGCAGCCTGAATGACGCAGCCCTGGTGCAGCTTGCCAAAGAAGACCCCGAAGCGTTCGGCGAGCTCTACGAGCGCTATGTCACCAAAATTTACAACTACATCTATTACCGGGTGGGAGATCAGGATGAGGCCGAGGATCTGACGGCCCGCACCTTCTTCCGGGCGCTGCGCAAAATCGGCAGCTACGAAGAACGGGGCCTGCCCTTTTCCGCCTGGCTTTATCGCATCGCCCACAATCTGGTGGCCAACTGGCATCGATCGCAATCGCGCCGCAAATCGGTGCAACTGGATGAACTCATCACCGCCGCCTCCGACACCGCAAGCCCTGGCGCACTGGTGGAAAAACAGGAGGCCCGGGAAGTTCTGCTGGATGTCATTCGCGACCTGCCCGAAGACCGGCAGGAGCTTCTCATCCTCAAATTTGTCGAGCGCATGCCCAACGCCAAGATTGGCCAGGTCATGGGCCGCTCGGAATCGTCCATCAAATCACTTTATCACCGCACGCTCAAAACCCTCCGCTCCGATCTTCGGGCAAAAGGGCTCCTGTAACCGCTGCCATGCCACCACGAATTGGCGTCGTCGTCGATTCCACCTGCGATTTTCCGGACGACTGGATTTATCGAGATCGCGTCCATGTCATTCCCGAACACATCCGCTTCGGCGAAGAGGATTATCGGGAGGGCGTCGACATCACCCAGGCTGAATTCTTCCAGAAAGTCCTCGAATTGGGCTTCATTCCCAAGACCTCGCAGCCCAGCCCGGGCGAATTCGCCGCACTCTACCGCCAACTCGCCCGCCGATACGACGTCATCATCTCCTTGCATCTGGGCGCAAAGCTCAGCGGCACTTATCAATCTGCGGCGCTGGGCGCCGAGATGGTCGCCGATGAAGTCACGGTCCTTCCATTCGATTCCAACAACGGCTCCGCGGGCGTCGGCTTTATGGCGGATGAGGCCATGCAGATGATCGACGCCGGAGCCGCGCCCGAGGCCATCTTGCAGCGCATGGCCGTGTTGCGAGAGCGAATCCAGATTTTTCTGACGCCCCGGGACTTGACCTTTCCGCGCATGAGCGGCCGAGTCAGCGCCCTCAGCGCCTTCATTGTCGCGGCGTTGCACATCGCGCCCATCATCATCCTTACTGATGGCGAACTCATCGCCAGCGAACGGGCCCGCAGCCGCAAAAAGGCCTTTGCCAAGATGTCGGCGATGATGAAAGAGCGTCTGGGCGAGGGGCCGGTCAACCTGGCCATCATCCATTCGCAGGCTCCAGAAGACGTCGAGCCGTTCAAAAACGTCCTTCTGAGCCTGTATTTCGCACATTAACAAGCCGAATAAAGAGACATAACGAGGGGTGAAGGCGAGGTGGAGCGCCGGAGAGGGGGGTGACGCGTCCAAAAGAGGGGGAATTGAAGGTTTTCGGACGCGTTTC
>JALWDV010000820.1 GCA_027036755.1 Anaerolineae bacterium | reverse complement strand
CCCCTCATTACCACCCTTTTCATTTTCATCAAAAAGGAGCCCCAGCCATGACTCAGCAGGACAGGCAAAGCAATCGATTTCACGCTGCCAGCGATTATGAGGTCAAAGAACAGCAGCAGTACTGGAATCGCTATATGAACTCCGGCTATCAGCCTGCTTTCCCCGAGGACGAAGAGCCCAAACCCCACCAGGAGCGAGATTGGGAACACGCCCACGAGCCCCTGAACAAAGTTTTTGATCCTGAACAGACCCACTAAACCGACACGCTTCCACGAGTGCACGCTCCGCCGGATAACGGCGTCCGTGAGAAAAGGTGGCGGATATTCGATATTGGATAGTAACTCTGCAGCTCCCATGTCAGACCTTGCAGGCAATATCCGCCAACATGCGACATGCCAGGGCCGTAAAACGTCAAGCGTCAAACGTCACACTGATGTAACGATGTCATGGCTAGTTCCCGGACGCATGATGCCGACAACCCCCTGACGTTTGACGTTTTACGCATGACGTGGGTCGGCACAAAAGGCCAACGTTGCTTCATCAGGCGTTTTTTCGCTGCGGCTTGTATAGTTACCACCAATTACCCATCTCTTCATCGCCAACATTCCATCGATCCCATTCTTATGCCCAACAAATATCACATTGTCCTTCTTCCTGGCGATGGCATTGGCCCGGAAGTCGTGACAGAAACCCGCAAGACTCTCGAAGCCCTGACCTCGCTTTTCGATTTGACCTTCGATTTTTCAGAATATCTCGTGGGCGGCATCGCCATCGACGAGACCGGCTCGCCTCTGCCCGATGACACCCTGGCGGCCTGCAAACAGGCGGATGCAGTGTTGTTTGGCGCGGTGGGCGGTCCCAAATGGGCGGATCCCACAAAATCGGTTCAGCCCGAGCAAGGGCTGCTAAAACTGCGTAAAGCCCTGGGGCTCTACGCCAATCTGCGCCCGGTCAAAATCTATCCCCAACTCATCGCCGCTTCATCGCTGCGGCCCGACGTGCTGGCGGGCGTGGATGTGCTGGTGGTGCGGGAGCTCACCGGCGGCATCTATTTTGGCCCGCGGCAGGAAGGGAGCGAAGAGGCCTACGACACCCTGTTCTACACCCGCCCCGAGATCGAACGGGTGGTGCGAGTGGCGGCCCGGGCCGCACGCGGGCGTCGGGGCAAGCTCACCTCGGTGGATAAAGCCAACGTGCTGGCCTCTTCTCGCCTGTGGCGACGGACGGTCGTGCGTCTGATGGCGGACGAATTCCCCGACGTGGCGCTGGAGCACGTGCTGGTGGACGCCATGACCATGCACCTCATCCGTCGCCCGGCCGATTTCGACGTCATCGTCAGCGGCAACCTGTTCGGCGACATCATCACCGACGAGGCGGCGATGCTGGCCGGGTCCATGGGCATGCTGCCCTCGGCCAGCCTGGGCGATGGCGCACGCGGGCTCTATGAACCCATCCACGGCTCTGCGCCCGACATCGCGGGCCAGGGCGTCGCCAACCCCCTGGCGACCATCCTCTCCGCGGCCATGATGCTGCGCCATTCGCTGGACGAGGAAGACGCAGCCCGGGCCATCGAGAACGCGGTGGAGCGGGCCCTGGACGCGGGCTATCGCACGCCCGATCTGGCCAACACCGCCCTGCCCGATCAAACTATCGAGGTCGTGGGCACGCGGGCCATGGGCGAGATTGTACGCGGATACCTGACAGGCGTCAGCGCTTGATTGGCAAATACCAGATGATGTCTATAAACTCATCCGGCTCCGCGACGCTCCAGATGTATTCGAGCTCATCCAGGTGATCACCGACGCTAAAACCATCATTCAACGTGAAAATGCCCGGAATATGATGGCCTGCCATCAAGTGATTGACTAGATGAACAGGCATGGACGCACGATTGTTCGTGACCAAAACAAACTCATTTTGCTCGCACCAAAGCAAGATTTCCGGATCCGGCGCGCCCAACGGAGGCGCGCCAGGACTCCCGATTTGCCAAACCACAATTTCCGGATTGCGGTGGCGCAGTCCCTTGCTCAGTGCCGGATTGACGTGCTCATCCAACAAAAATTTAATCCGCCTCATTCCTGGTCTCTCGTCCGATAAGCAGGTCCCCTTTCCGCAAGAACTTGCTGATATGCCGCATCTTGTTGCTCTCGCACAATGCGCGCAGCATCCTTGCCATAAATTTCTCTAAGGCGTCGTAATCTCAGGATAACCGGAGGAGGATTCTTCTCTTGCTCCTCCCGCATCCTGTTCCCGAACTCAATCCAGTCGGTCAGATACTGGCTCACTTCCTCTTTGTTGTGCAGATAGTAGAGGATGGTGGCGTAGACCTGCTCCAGGGTGATGCTCCAATATCGCGCGTCGATCTCCTCGGGCGTCATTCCCCGGTGGATGTAGTCATATAAAACCGTTTCGATGCCTATGCGGCTGCCCTTGATGCGTATGTCATTGGGCGCCAGGAAGTTGAAATAGTCTTCTAGTCGCATGATCGCCTCCAATACGATCATTATGTTATGACGTCCTGCATCTTTTGTCAAATCGTTTCTGGCGATGCCCAGGCCAGCATCGTTTACGAAGACGATCTGGTGATGGCTTTCATGGACATCAACCAGCCTAATCCTTACAAGACGCTGGTCATTCCCCGCCCGCACCGGGAAACGATTTACGACCTGGATGATGAGCTGGCCGCAGCCTTGTTCCGGGCCACAGTCAAAATCGCCCGCGCCATCCGCGCGGCATCGGGTTGCGACGGCCTCAACATCATTCAGTCCAATGGCCCGGCTGCGCAGCAAGACGTCTTTCACTTCCATCTCCACCTTCTGCCCCGCTTCCGCGACGACAACATCATCTTGCGATGGGACTTTGCACAAAGTGATCGAGCCACGCTGGATCGATTTGCAAGCGACATCCGAAATCATCTGACATGACCTTCCCTACTCCCACTCACTCCCCCACACATTCACCATGACTCCTACCATCCAACTTTACGACACCACCCTCCGCGACGGCACCCAGGGCGAGGGCGTCAATTTTTCTTCTGGCGACAAGCTGCGCATCGCCCGCAAACTGGACGAGCTCGGCATCCATTACATCGAGGGCGGCTGGCCCGGCTCGAATCCCAAAGACATGGATTTCTTCGAGCGGGCGCAGAGCGAATTGCAGCTCAAGCAGGCAAAAATCGCGGCTTTCGGCTCCACTCGCAAGGCCCGAACGCCCGTGGACCAGGACGCCCAGGTGCAGATGCTGCTGGCCACCAACACCGAGGTCGTGACCATCTTCGGCAAGACCTGGACTCTGCATGTGACCGACGTGCTGCGCACCACCCTGGACGAGAACGTCACCATGATCTACGACACCGTCTCTTATCTGAAGGAAAACGGCAAGGAGGTGGTGTATGACGCTGAACACTTCTTCGACGGCTACAAGGCCGATCCCGACTACGCCTTGCGCACGCTGAAGGCCGCGGAAAAAGGGGGCGCCGACGTCATCGTGCTGGCCGACACCAACGGCGGCTCCATGCCCTGGGAGATCGAGCGCATCATCGGCGAGGTGCAGGCGGCCGGGATCACCGCGCCGCTGGGGATTCACACCCACAACGACGGCGCGGTGGGCGTGGCCAATGCCCTGGCCGCGGTGCAGGCGGGCGTGGTGCATGTGCAGGGCACCATCAACGGCTATGGCGAGCGCTGCGGCAACAGCGATCTACTGCCTATCATCGCCAATCTCAATCTGAAGATGGGCGTCCAGGCGGTGACGCCCGAGCAACTGCGCAAGCTCACCGAGGTGGCCAACTTCGTCAGCGAGCTGGCCAATCTGGCCCCGGATGAGCACGCGCCTTACGTGGGACGCAGCGCCTTCGCCCACAAGGGCGGCGTGCATGTCAACGCCATGGTCAAGAACCCGCAGAGCTATCAGCATATCGATCCAGAGCTGGTGGGGAACAAGATGCGGGTGGTGGTGTCCGATCTATCGGGCAAGGATAACATCGCGGTGAAGCGGGCGCAGATGGGCCTGGAGGGCGTCACCCGCGAGCAGGAACGCACGGTGCTGACCCAGATCAAGGAGCTGGAGCATCGCGGGTTCGCGTTCGAGGCCGCAGATGCGTCCGTGGAGCTGCTGCTGCGCCGCACGCAGGATGATTACAAGGCTCCGTTCGAGATGATCGATTTCACCGCCAATGTGGAGCATCGCCAGGGCCGCGGCATCTTCTCCGAAGCGTCGGTCAAGGTGAAAATCGGCGGTCGGGTTTTCCACGAGGTTTCCGAGGGCAATGGCCCGGTCAACGCCCTGAACAAGGCCCTGCGCAAAGCGCTGGAGGTGAACTACCCGGCGCTCAAACAAGTGCATCTGACAGACTACAAGGTGCGCATTCTGGATACGCACATGGCCACCGCGGCCACCACCCGGGTGCTCATCGATTTCAGCAATGGCAAACAGCGCTGGACCACCGTGGGAGCCAGCGCCAACATCATCGAGGCGAGCTGGCAGGCCCTGGCCGACGGCCTGGAGTGGGCCATTTTGCATAGCTGACGCCGCTCCTGATTAGGGGACGTTATGCACTTTGGCCCCGGCAAATCGAATTTTCACGCCAGCCGCCCATGGCATTGGCCGCAGATAACGCGGATGGGACAGATTTCCGCGGATTGAAGGAGGAAGTTCAGAACGGACTCTGGCGGAACGGAACACGCGTCAAAGTTACAGGCTGCAAGTGATTTGAGGATTCTCTCGATCATTTGCGGCCTGTCGTTGTTTGCGCTTTATCGCCCGGTTAGCTCGATCTGCCAGGCCCGAATTGCATCGGGCGACAATCGGGCCAGCTCAGACGCCCGATGCCCGATCATCCACAAGATGCGATCCTGCGCATCCACCAGCAGGGGCCAGCGCAGACGCGCGGGACGAGGAATCTTGCGTTCGTTCATCAAATCCTTGATGCGCTTGGACGCGTTCAGGCCCAGGGGCTGCATCACATCGCCCGGACGGCGGGGGCGCACCATCAGGGGCTGGGGGATGTCGATGGGCAGCCAGATGAGGTTGGGGGATTTCTGGCGTAGCCAGGGCGCTTCGCCCGGCTCCCAGCGCACCTCGCGGGCCTGCAAACGCCAGTTTGGGCCCAGAGCGACGCGGCCGGGCAGGGGCAGGCGTTGCGGCGCGTCGATTTGGGGAACGTCGCTGGGGATGAAATCGGCTTCCTGCACATCCAGCCATCGATAAGAGAGCCAGGCCTCCAGGCCCGCGGTCAGGGTGTAGGGCCCGCCGCTGGCCATCTGCGGATGCTCCGCCAGCACATCCAGCACTCGTTCGGTGTGCTCCCAACTGATGTTGCGATGTTCGGGCCGCAGCGCGGCGATGGCCCGCCGCAACAAGGCCCGCTGATCGCCGTGCAGCAGCGCTCGAAACGCCTGCAGATTCAATCGCACCCGGCCCGGCTCCACCTGCGCCAGCTCTTGCCACAACGTCCGTCGGTGCGCGTCCAGCGCCTCGTAATCCCCCTGCAAGGCGAAGGCCGTGCGCCCCAGCACCGTGCTCAGGTTGGGATTGATGGCCTTGAGCCGGGGAATGATCTCATGGCGCAGGCGGTTGCGGAAGAAGGTGGCGTCTTCGTTGGAAATATCCCAGCGAGGCTCCAGCCCGTTTTCCTGACAATAGGCCAAAATCTCATCCCGGGCGAAAGGCAGCAGGGGCCGCGCCAGCATCACCTGCACTCGCACCTCTTCGCCATCCGCCCCCCAAAACGGCGCATCGCCGGTCTGGCGCAGCGCGGTCAATCTCAGCGCATCCAGGGGCGTCGCGGGCGACATGCCTCGCAGGCCCGCCAGTCCGCTGCCTCGCAGCAGGTGCATGAGAATGCTCTCCACCTGATCATCGGCGTGATGCCCCACCGCCACCACCGGCGATCCCAACCGCCGCGCCACCTGGCCCAGAAAGGCGTATCGGGCCTGGCGCGCGGCCTCCTCGACCGAAACGCCCGGCTGTGCGGCGATGGCCCGCACGTCGGCCCGTTCGATGGTGCAGCCCAGTCCCCAGGCTGCGGCCAGTTCGGCCACGAAGTGCGCCTCGTCCTCGGCTTCCGGGCGCAGGCCATGATGCAGATACGCGGCGTGGAGCCGCCATCCGCGTTCGGGCGCAAGCCGGTGCAGGGCATGAAGCAGGGTCAGCGAATCGGGTCCGCCACTGACGCCCACCACCACTCGGGCGTTATCGGGAATGAGATGATGCTGTTGGATGAATCGACGTAGTCGCGGGAGGAAGTGCATGAGAAAATTATAGTTGGACAATGTCAAATTCCCTCCAAACACGTCCAGCAATTTCAAATTTGGCCTGGTGACAAGCCCCCCTCCCGGCCTCCCCCCGCTTCGGCTGACGCCTTGCAGGGGGAGGAGCCCGCTGGA
>JALWDV010000819.1 GCA_027036755.1 Anaerolineae bacterium | reverse complement strand
GAAATTGCTTCCGCAAAAACCGGAGCCTATTTTATTTCAACGCATCACTCGCTTTATCGCTCGATTAGGCAGCGTTCATAATCGGCCCCCACGGGCCAGGGCTGCCTGATTGGCGAAGGTATTGATAGGTATACTCTTTTTCTTTGTCTCTGGCCTGGTGGCGTGCAGGAAGATCACCTGGCTGCACTTTCTTACGCTCACTCACACTTCCCCAATCATTTCTATGAACCCATACATCATTTTCGGCATCTTGCTTGCTCTGGCGCTTCTCTACAACTTTCTCAATGGTTTTCACGATGCGGCCAATGTGGTGGCGACCATCATCGCCTCCCGGGCTATGTCGGCTCGCGCCGCGCTGCTATTGGCCGCAGTCGCCAATTTCGTGGGACCATTGCTTTTTGGCGTGGCCGTAGCCACCACCATCGGCAAGGATCTGGTGGATCCTTCCGCCATCACCATCACCGCGCTTATCGCCGCACTGGCTTCCGCCAATCTCTGGAACATCGTCACCTGGTGGTTTGGCATTCCCTCCAGCTCTTCCCATGCGCTGGCGGGCGGCCTGGTGGGGGCGGCGCTGATTTATGGCGGCGTCGGCATCATCAAAATGGACGGGCTGATGAAAATCGCCCTGGCGCTGTTTCTCTCCCCCATCCTGGGTTTCATCATCGGCTGGATTTTGCTGAAGCTGACTTACTGGCTGGCCCGGGGCGCATCGCCCAAAATCAATAAAAGCTTCAACCGGGCGCAGATTCTCACGGCCACGGCCCTGGCCCTTTCTCACGGCACGAACGACGCCCAGAAGGCCATGGGCATTATCGTCATGGGCCTGGTGACGCTGGGAATTCAGAAACAGTTTTATGTGCCAAATTGGGTGATTATCGCCAGCGCCATCCCCATCGGGTTGGGCACGGCCAGCGGCGGCTGGCGCATCATCCACACCCTGGGCGGCAAATTCTACCGCATTCGCCCGGTGCACAGCTTCACTTCGCAGCTTGCATCCGCGCTGGTGATCTTTGGCGCTTCTTTTCTGGGCGGGCCTGTCAGCACCACCCACGTGGTCAGCTCCACCATCGTGGGCGTGGGCGCGGCCGAGCGCAAGAGCCAGGTTCGCTGGCTCAATCTCACCGACATCCTGGTCGCCTGGGTGATCACGGTCCCCATCACCGCGCTGCTGGCGGCCGTTCTCTATCCCATCTTGCGCATTTTCCTCGGGGCGTAAGCCCTCTCATACATCTATCACAGGAGTTTCTGTTTTATGGGCATCTTACCGAATAGTCATAAAGAAAACATTTTCATCCGTCTTCTCCGCGAGCAGGCGGAGGTGTTGCAACGCGGGGCTCAGGCCCTGGAACGCTTTGTCACCCAGGGAAATCCCGAGGACGCCGACATCGTCGAAAAGTGTGAGAAAGAGGGCGATGAGATCCGGCGAGTTCTCATCGATGAGCTGCACAAGACCTTTGTCACCCCCTTCGACCGGGAGGATATCTTCGAGCTGTCTCTCTTCCTGGACGATGTGCTGGATTACTGCTACACCACCATTCTGGAGATGCGGTTGCTGGATGTGGCCGCGGATGATTTTCTGGTGGAGATGGTGATGCGCGTGCGCGAGGCGGGCGACGAACTTCTTGCGGCCATGCAACGCCTGGAGAAAAATCCGCTGGTGGCTCTGGATCATTCGCGTCGGGCGAAGCGACGGGAGAATCAGGTGGAGAAACTGTATCGCAAGGCCGTGAGCAATCTGTTCGCCGGCCCAGAGGACGTGCACCATGTGATGGTCATGTTGCGCACCCGAGAGGTGTATCGCCATATCTCCAACGCCGCTGATCAAGCCGACCAGGCTGCGAACGTTATTGGTAAAGTCGTAATGAAGATGACATAACCGAAGAGGGTGGGCGCATCCCGGGCAGCGCCGCAATTTCTTTTCAATTGATAAGGGTGCGTCCCATTTCGTTGGAAGCGTTTGCCACGTCCGCCCGGCGATGAAGTCGCCGGGCTACAAAACAGCGCCGGATAAATCCGGCTAGCCCCGCAGGGGCGCTGTTTCTAGCCGGGGGACTTCATCCCCCGGCGCTGGCG
>JALWDV010000818.1 GCA_027036755.1 Anaerolineae bacterium | reverse complement strand
GGGCGAGCCCGCGCCGATACCGATGAAAGACGAGGACACGGATTGACACGGCCTTCGGTCACAGATTTTTTGAATTATCCGTGTTTTTCTGTGTTCATCCGTGTTCTATTTTCAAAGCAGGCTCTAATCACGCCCATGCAGCTCCAGCTTGATCTCCCCCTCCCCCAGCCTCCGGCCGAGACCACGGTTGTCGTCGCCATGAGCGGCGGCGTGGACAGCTCGGTGGCGGCGGCGCGCCTGATGGAGGCGGGCTACCGCGTCCGGGGCGTCATGCTGCGGCTGTGGGCGGACCCTTTCGAGGACATCGCCCAGGCCCGGGAGAATCGCTGCTGCACCTTCGAGGCGGTCAGCGACGCCCAGCGCGTGGCCGAGCAGCTAGGCATTCCCTTCCAACTCATCGACGCGGCCCAGTTGTTTCGAGAGACAGTAGTGGCGTATTTCATTCGCGAATACAGCGGCGGCCGCACGCCCAATCCCTGTCTCATCTGCAATCGGCGAGTGCGATTCGATTACATGCTGAGCTACGCTCAGGAGCGGATGGGCGCTGATTTTCTGGCCACGGGCCACTATGCGCGTTTGCGGCGCACGGCGGAGGGAGTGCAGTTGCTGCAGGGCGCGGATGAGCGCAAGGATCAATCCTACGTGCTCAGCCTTATCCCCCAGGAGCGCCTGCAACGCCTGACTTTTCCGGTGGGCGCGCTCACCAAGTCCGAGGTGCGGGCCCTGGCCCGGCGCTATGGCCTGCCGGTGGCTGAAAAATCCGAAAGCCAGGATCTATGCTTCACCAGCGATTACCGCTCGTTCTTGCAGCATTGGGCTGCAGAAGCCGTCCGCCCCGGCCCCATTCTCGATTTGGCGGGCCGAGAGTTGGGACAGCATCAGGGACTGCCCTTTTACACCATCGGTCAGCGCAAGGGATTGGGCCTGAAAACGCCCCGACGTCTGTACGTTGTGGAGATGGATGTGGAACGCAACGCACTCATCGTCGGGCCCGCCGAGGCCCTGAGCCGCGCGACTCTCATCGCCCGGGGCGTCAACTGGATTCTGGGAGCGCCGAACGGGCCCATTCGGGCCGCCGTCAAGATACGGTATCGGGCCGCGGCGCATCCCGCTACGATTACGCCGCTGGATGAAACCCGCGCCGAGGTGCGGTTCGATGAACGTCTGCGCGGCGTCGCGCCCGGACAGGCCGTGGTCTTCTATCAGGACGAAGTCTGCCTGGGAGGAGGTGTTATCGACTCATGAGTTTTCCCGGCATTCCCCCCGCATTCGCCGTGATGATCGCGCTCGGCGTCATCTATGGGGCGTTGTTTCATCTGCTAAGAGGAAACAACTGGCGCGATCTGGGCTATTTCATGCTCATGGCCCTCATCGGCCTCGTCATTGGTCAGATTGTCGGCGTTTTGCTGGAATTGAACGTGCTCAAGCTGGGCCAGGTTCACATTGTCGAGGGAACAATCTTCGCCTGGCTTTTGATGCTTGCTTTTGCGTGGTTGAAAGGGTAAAATGGGCCAAACGATCACTCTCATTCGAGGTTATAGCCGTGCTCGCTGATCTCCGAGACGTTTCCATTATTCTACTGGCGATTGAATCCATCATCATCGGCGTCATTCTGTTGTTGCTGCTCTGGCAGGTGCGTCTGCTGGTTCTTCTGTTGCGAGATGAAATCCGTCCGATATTGAAAGATACGCAAGAGACCACCCAGACAGTCCAATCCACCACGCGATTTGTGGGTAAACGCGTGGCCAAACCCTTTGTGAACGCGATTAGCGTCATGGCGGGCGTCAGGGGAGCGCTCAAGGCCATGACAGGAGACATCACCCCGGCCAATCCGGTTTACGACGCCACGAAATCCCCGGTCGTCAAGAGAGATTCCGCGGGGGGCGCTCCGTCGTCCGCGCCTGCGCCCGTCGCGCCGTCCTCATCGCCCCCTGTTTCCAGGCCATCATCCCATGAATAGCTTCACCTTTGGTTTGTGGACGGGCGTCGTCGCGGGCGCGGTTTTCGCTGCGTTGATGAAACAAAGCGCCCGGGAGCCTTCGATGGAAGAGAAGCTGTTGGGGCCCCATGCCGTAAACTCGACAACGCAGCCGCCGGATACGCCCGCTTCAGCGCCCGCCAGTCTGGCCGACGTCCTTTCGCAGCAAGATCAGCCTCGAGCGTGACCCCGGGCGGCAATTCCGGCAATTCCGGCTCTACCGGATGCGAAAGACGTCGGGGATGGTAACTGCTAACGTATGCCAGTTGGTTGTCTTTTCCCACTCAAACCTGACAGGTTCTCGTAACCTTTGCCGTAGGATGTGTGACTTTTTAGCCAACAACGAAGTGTGCAAGGCGCTGGATCGCTTCCGAAGGAACCTGTCAGGTTAGTTCAAGCGAAAACGACCTTAGCAGTTACCGGGGATGTAGCAAAGATGCCGGGCCGCTCGCATGGCGTCCGACGCCCGTCACATCGAAATCAATCGAAATCAAACGAGTGCTTCTACGTCATTTCGAGGGAGCGCATCGACCGAGAAATCCCCCTGCAACCGAGGAGATTTCTCCTCCCTGCGGTCGTTGAAATGACGTAACAAGAAACTTCATTCCTTATCGGCGTGCTGCCGCTCATGGCGATTGCTTACGGAGGAATTTATGGGTGAATGGATTCAGGCCATCGATCGGGCCAGCATCCCCTTTCTTGTCTGGCTGCAGGGATTTCAATCCGGCGGGCTGACGTCGGTGATGCGATTTTTCAGCTATCTGGGCGTCGAATACTTCTTCATTCTGCTACTGCCATTCCTCTATTGGACTATCTCCAAACGGTGGGGAGCCATGGTGGCTTTTTCATTGATTTTCTCCAGCTATCTATCTAGTCTCATCAAAGCCATCTTCAATCTGCCCCGGCCTCCGTCTCCGCCCGTGGAGAAATTGTGGCATGAGACCTCGCCCAGTTTTATCAGCGGGCACGCCGCCACCGCCATGGCGGTTTGGGGAACGCTGGCGGCTCTGGTGCGCCGCACCTGGTTCTGGATGCTGGCCATTTTTCTCATCTTCTTCATCGGATTTTCCCGACTTTATCTGGGCGTGCACTACCCGGCCGACGTCATCGGCGGATGGCTGGTTGGTCTGCTGGTGGCCTGGGGCGTGGTTGCACTTCTTCCCCGCCTGGAGGATACGATCAAATCCTGGTCTGCGGGCAAGATGTTGTTGGCCGCGTTGGCGCTCTCGCTTTTGCTCACCTTCATCCTTCCGTCATGGTCGGCGGAAAAACTATGGCCCGCTCCCACCGCGGTACAGCTTGGCGGATTGCTGTTCGGGATGTTGGCGGGCCTGGCATGGGATGTGAAATCCCTGCATTTTCGGGTGGAAGCCTCTTGGGGCAAACGCTTGCTGCGTCTGCTGGTGGGATTGTTCCTGCTGGCCGCGGTCTACGTCGGCCCCAAGCTGCTCTTCGATCAATTTGGCGCTATGGCTTATATGGCCGCGCAAACGCTGCGCTTCTCGCGTTATGCACTGGTGGGATTCGTCGTTTCGGGCCTGGGGCCGTGGCTTTTCGGCCTGTTGCGGCTGAGTGATTGACGCCTTCCTGCGAGATGTCGAACTCGCATTCCAAGAGGAGATCGTGAACGCTGCGAAGGTTGACGCCCAACGCGCTCCATGCTAAACTTGCTGACGTTTTCATCGCGGCGCGTTAACGTCGCAAAATCTGGCAATCATCGTTGCTTGCCTCGACCGGAAGTCGGTTCCAGTCGGGGCGTTCTTTTTATCGAATGGAGCCATTATCCATGCTTGTCCTCAAGTTCGGAGGCACGTCGGTGGGTTCCGCCGACGCTATCGCCCAAACGATTTCAGTCATCGCCAACGCCAAGGCAAAAGACCCGCACAGCGTCGTGGTCACCTCCGCCATGAGCGGCGTCACCGATCTGCTGGTGAATTCGGCCCGGGCCGCGGCCGCGGGCCAGCGCCAACCCTTCCTCGACGCCCGCGAAGTCCTGTTCGAAAAGCATCTCACCGCCGCCCGCGAGCTCATCGACAGCGAAGAGGAGCGGGCGCACTACGAGCAGCACATCTCCGAGCAGTTGGAGTTCTTTTCTCGATTGTGTTCTTCCATCAACGTGCTGGGCGAATTGACTCCGCGCGGGCTGGATGTGGTCTCGGGCCTGGGCGAGCGCATGTCCGCCCCCCTGCTGGCCGCGGCGTTGCGGGCCCGGGGCGTGGATGCCGCCTGGGTGGATGCAGCCGAGATCGTGGTCACCGACGACAATTTTGGCGAAGCCGCGCCTCTGCTGGGCCCCACCTGCGCCCGGGCGCAAAGTCGTCTCAACTCGATGCTCGATGAGGGCGTCACGCCCGTGGTCACCGGTTTCGTGGGAGCCACAGAATCGGGCGTTCCCACCACGCTGGGCCGCGGCGGCTCCGATTTCTCCGCCGCCATCCTGGGCTCCTGTCTCTCTGTCGATGAAATTCAGATATGGACCGATGTCAATGGCATCCTCTCCGCGGATCCGCGCATCGCGCCCCAGGCCCGCACCCTCAAGCAGCTTTCTTACAACGAGGCCGCGGAGCTGGCGTACTTCGGGGCCAAGGTGCTGCATCCCAAGACCCTGCTGCCCGCCATCGAGCGGGGCATTCCTGTGCGGATTTTGAACACCTTCAACCCTGATGGCCCCTCCACCGTCATCACCAAAGACCCGCTGAAAAACGGGTTGGTCAAGGCCATTTCCGCCATTCGCGATCTCACGCTGATCAATGTGGAGGGTCGGGGCATGATGGGCGTGCCCGGCATCGCGGCCCGCACCTTCCGGGCCGTGGCCGACGTGCGGGCCAATGTGCTGATGATCAGCCAGGCCTCGTCAGAACAGAGCATCTGCTTTGTGGTGCGCCGCAGCCGCAGCGAGGAGGTGCAACGGGCGCTGGAGACCGAATTCGAGCGGGAGCTTGAACGCCATTATATCGACCGCATACGCCCGCAGCATGATGTCGTCATCATCGCCGTTGTGGGAACCGGCATGCGGGGCACGCCGGGCATTGCGGGCCGGCTGTTTAGCGCGCTGGGCGAGGCGGGCGTCAATGTCATCGCTCTGGCGCAGGGCTCCAGCGAATCCAACATTTCGCTGGTTGTTTCGCACGAGGATATGACCCTCGCGGTGCAGGCCATCCACCGGGCGTTTTTCCAGAATCGTCATGTGCCCACGCCGCAACTGGTTTGAAAATGATCACCGTCAACGCCCATCGTGATTTGTGAGTCCGTAATTTTATGAAGACTATTCCCCTTATTCAATTTGGTCTGGGCGGCGTGGGCCGCGCCGTCGTGCAGCGGGTGCTGGCCTCTCGCGATGAATTCGAGTGGCGTTATGGCCTGCAATTGATCTACGTAGCCATCAGCGACAGCCGCAGCGCGGCCATCGAACCGGACGGGTTCTCCCACGCTCAGCTTTTGACCATGCTGGAGGCCAAGGCCGCGGGACTCTCGCTGGCTGACACCGAGTTTGGCTATGCCCGCGGCGAGCTGACCGACATCATCGACGTGGCGGGGATGGATGACGCTATCGTTATCGACGTCACCGCCACGGAGGAAACCACCGACGCCTTGTTGCTGGCCTTGCGCCGGGGATATGGCGCAGCCCTGGCCAACAAGAAGCCTCTGGCCGGGCCTATGGAGACTTTTCGGGCGTTGACCGGCAGCGGGCGCTTGCGCTACGAATCCACCGTGGGGGCGGGAACGCCCGTCATCGCGGTGTTGCGGCAGGCGCTCATCGCTTCGCACGACCCGGTGCAGCGCATCGAGGGCTGTTTCAGCGGCACGCTGGGATTTTTGACCACGGGCCTGGAGGAGGGACGTTCTTTCTCCGAGCTGGTGACTGAGGCCCGGGCGTTGGGCTTTACCGAGCCCGACCCCCGCGACGATCTGGGCGGGATGGATGTGGCCCGCAAGGCGTTGATCCTGGCCCGCACGTTGGGCTGGCCCCTGGAGTTGGCGCACATCCCGGTCCAGCCCCTGTTCCCGCCCGAGCTGGCCGAGGGCGCGGTGGATGATTTCATGGCCGCGCTGCCGCAACTGGATGAACTCTATCGCCAAAAGGTGGCGGCGGCCCGGACGCAGAGCAAAACCCTGCGTTATGTGGCCACGCTGGCCGAAGGCCAGGCCTCGGTGGGATTGCAAGAGGTTCCCGTCGGCAGCGCGTTGGGCCAGTTGCGCGGCTCCGATAATCTGGCCGCTTTCCACACCCAAGTCTACAATCAGACGCCGCTGGTGTTGCAGGGCCGGGGCGCGGGCGTGCACGGCACCGCCGCGGGCGTGCTGGCCGACATCGTAGCGTTGGCAGACAAATAACGCTCAGGTGATTCATCAGCAATTCCAAATTTAGAATCCGCAAGCGGAAAGGAGGCGATTTCACCCCTCCCGGCCTCCTTTTTGCC
>JALWDV010000817.1 GCA_027036755.1 Anaerolineae bacterium | reverse complement strand
GCGCCGCGGCCGTGGCCATCGATCCGCGCACCGGCTACGTGCTGGGCATGGTCAGCCTGCCCACCTACGATAACAACATCTTCGCCGATGGCGTCACGCCCGACGAATACAAGGCCCTTTCCGAAGCTCCCGGTTTTCCCCTGCTGGATCACGCCATCAGCGGCATCTACCCGCCCGGCTCCACCTTCAAGCTGGTGACCGCGGCCGCGGGCCTGCAAGAAAAGGTGATCACCCGCAAGACCATCCTCAACGCCCCGGGCATCATCTACCTGCCCAACCGCAACTTCCCCGATGATCCCGACCTGGCCCAACCCTTCGTGTGCTGGATTCACAAATCGGGCGGCGAGCATGGCGATATCAACGTCACCGCGGCCATCGCCGAATCCTGCGACATCTTCTTCTACAAAGTCGGCGGCGGCTTTCCTCCCACCGACTTCGAAGGGTTGGGCGTGCAAACCCTGGCGGATTACGCCCAGCTCTTCGGCTTTGGCGAACTCAGCGGCATCGATCTGCCCGGCGAAAACCCGGGCCTGGTGCCGGACCCTAAATGGAAGCGCATCGCCAAAGGCGAACGCTGGGTGACGGGCGACACCTACAACATGGCCATTGGCCAGGGCGATGTGCTGGCCACACCCCTGCAGGTGAGCATGATGACCGCAGCCGTGGCCAATGACGGCATCCTTTATCAGCCGCAGGTGGTGGTCGCAGCCACCGATTACCAAAATCACCTGGTCAAATTCAACCATCCCATCGTGCGCCGCGAAATCCCTGTGGATAGCAAAAATCTCGACATCGTGCGGGAGGGCATGTGGATGGTGGTGAACTGGGAGTATGGCACGGCCAAAGAGGTGGCGCTGCCCGATGTGGAAGTGGCGGGCAAGACCGGCACCGCCGAGTTTTTCGATCCTGAGATCGGCCGCGATCTGGCGGGCAACCTGCCCTCGCACGCCTGGTTCACCGCGTATGCGCCTTACGACGATCCCGAAATCGTCGTCACGGTCTTCGTCTACAACGGCGGCGAGGGCTCGATGGTGGCCGCGCCCATCGCCCAAGAAATCCTGCGCGGCTATTTCGATATCGAGGCCCGGGACAAAGCCGCCGGCAGCCACTCCCTGCTGGATCAACTGGAGGCCATCGCGCCATGAGCAACCAGAACTGGCGACGCTTCGACTGGCTGCTGTTGCTGGCCATCGTGATGCTTTCCATCTTCGGCGTCATCATGATCAACAGCGCGGTGCAGGGCGATCCCGAACTGGCGGGATTTCCCAAACGTCAGGCGTTTTATCTGGCGGTGGGGCTGGCGCTGATGTTCATCACCGCAGCCTTCGATTATCACCTGCTGCGCACGCTGACCATCCCCTTCTATATTTTCGTCCTGGCCATGCTGGCTATCGTGGGCGCTATCGGTCAGAGCATCTTCGGCGCCCAAAGCTGGATCAACTTCTTCGGGCTTTTCCCCATTCAGCCTTCCGAGCTGGCCAAGGTGGCCCTGGCCCTGGCCCTGGGCAGCTATCTGGCCGCCAATCAAGAACACATCGGAGAGCTGCGCGTGGTGCTCACCGGCCTGATCATCATCGCCCCCATTTTCGCGCTGGTGGCCCTGCAGCCCGACCTGGGCACAGCCATCGTGCTGGCCGTCGAGGCCGCCGCCATCTTCTTCGTGGCCGGACTCCGCATTCGGTACATCATCGCCGGCGTCATCCTGGCCGCGCTTAGCGCGCCCTTGGCCTGGTCCATGCTGGCCGAGCACCAACGCACGCGCATTCTCATCTTCATCGATCCCACCGCCAATCCCGACGCCTATTTCAACGTCAAGCAGGCGCTGGTGGGCGTGGGATCAGGCGGTTTGTTGGGCAAGGGCTATGGTCAGGGCACGCAAAGCCAGCTTCACTTCCTGCGCGTTCGCCACACCGACTTCATCTTTTCCGTCATCGCCGAGGAGCTGGGATTTGTCGGGGCCACGCTGATGCTGCTGGCCCTCTTCTTCATCATCTGGCGGCTGTGGCGCATCGCCGATGGCGCCGCTGATCCCTTTGGCGGATTGCTGGTCACCGGCCTCACCGCCATCATTCTCTTCCAAA
>JALWDV010000816.1 GCA_027036755.1 Anaerolineae bacterium | reverse complement strand
CAAAGCACGTCAAACGTAAAGCGTCAAACGTCAAAACGTGGCGAAACAGGCTCTTTTTGACGTTTGACGTATGACGTTTGACGGAGAAATTGTAAAGATGGTTTTGAATGAGAATGAACCATGCCCATTTTTGTAATTGCTAACGTACTCGACTTTAAGCCTCAAAAAGCCACGAAGGCTCGAAGTTTTTCGAAGACACGAAGGGAAAAATAAAGAAAATACTTCGTGCCTTCGTTATCCATCGTGTCTTCGTGGCAAAAAGTGGTGATGAGACCTTAGTAGTTACCGCATTTTTGTTCGTAGCGTATCAATGTAGTAGGCGTTTCGTCATTGACGAAATCGTTATGGTAACTTATAATAGTTGCAGAAAACTTTTTCCCCAACCATTTACCGCATAAGGAGGCGTTTATGGCTGCAAAGAAGCTGCTTTTCCTCGTTGGCGATTATGTAGAGGATTACGAAGTCATGGTTCCTTTCCAGGCTCTGGCCGCCGTTGGATACACGGTGCATGCGGTTTGTCCAGACAAGAAGGTCGGCGAGCAGGTGCGCACAGCGATCCACGACTTCGAAGGAGATCAGACCTACAGCGAAAAACGGGGACATAACTTCACGCTGAACGCGACTTTCGATAACATTGATCCCGCCGATTACGATGGTTTGGTCATTCCTGGCGGCCGCGCACCCGAATACATACGCCTGAATCCGCGAGTGCTGGAAATCGCGCGACATTTCTTCGATACGAATAAACCGGTGGCAGCCATCTGTCACGGCGCTCAGATTCTGGTGGCCGCGGGCGTGATCAAGGACCGCAAACTAACTGCTTATCCCGCCGTGGGGCCCGACATCAATGCTGCGGGCGGCGAATACGTTGAAATTCCAGTCCACCGGGCCTATGTGGATGGCAATCTCGTCTCCGCTCCCGCCTGGCCGGCCCATCCCGAATGGCTCGCCAAATTCATGGAGGTGATGGGAGCCAAGATCGAACTCTGATTGTTGCGATGTTTCGTAAATAGAACGCTTGCTGATTGCTGAAGGTTAGTAAAACCAGCGTTGAGCGAGTCTGCAACGAGCGTGATTCGTAATGCGTAATGCGTGAGGTTGTCACGCATCACGTATCACGCATTACGACCGTCATTTCGAGGGAGCGCAGGGACCGAAAGGTGCGACGCACTTACCGCAGGCTCAAGTGCACCGCACCTGGGAGATTCCTCCTCCCTGCGGTCGTCGGAATGACGTAACATGGGATTTTTCGACGTTCGTTTACTGACGTTTGAATGCCGATCGGCCCTTTCTGCTCAGTTAATGCAGGTGGCAAACAATTGTGTTGCATTTCCCATTCGTTTCCGGCATAATATATTCTACACGTTTATCACTTTTTGAACGAAAATCGTTCATGTTATTATTTCCTTGAAATTGTCGTATTTATTCTGGAAACACATGAAACGTAAATCGTGGGCGTCAAAGAAAATAATCCATTCCAATTCTTCTAAGCCATCTGGCTCTCACCAGGAGGAGATTTCACCATGACACTTCCTAAACGACTGATCTTTTTATTCCTGATCCTGATGCTCTTTGCCTCAGTGGCTGCGGCTTGCGGTGGAGAGCCGGTGCAACTGTCGGATAAGGACGCAGACTTCGTTCTGGCCCTGCCGCGTCTGGTAGTGGATATCGATAGCGATGGCGTTCCCTCCGTTGCCGGCATCAGCCCCCGCCTGCTGGCGCTCGCCGGCATTGACATCTCTCAATTCGCCATGGATCCGGCGTATGTCGAATGGTTCACCCAGGCGAATGTGCAGCATATCGAATTGGTGCAAAAGGATGATGGCATCTACATCTTCGTCAATGGCGCGCTGATGCCCCATCTGGGATGGTCCACCGATGAGTTGAACAACCTGGCCGACGCCCTCACCAAATTGAAGGTTGTCAAGCCCGAGTTCGAAACGGTGCTGAATCTGGTAATCCCCATCATCCAGCACACCGGGCTGGATATCGCTCTGCGCTTTCCCAAACAGCCGTCCGCGGAAGAAATCTCTCTGCGGGATCCCAACGCCCCCATCGTCGTCCCCACCAAGCAGGAATCTGAGAGTTCTGTGGCCATCGTGAAGGCCCGCATCACCTTCGATGAAAATGGCGTGCCATCCATCCTGGGCGTTTCCACTCAGGATCTGACTAACGCCGGACTGGCTGATCTGCGCGGCGTTGGCCTGGCCCCGCAGACCATCAAGAACCTGCAAGAGGCCGACATTTACAAAGTCACTGTTCAGACAACGCCCGAGGGCCTGATTTTCTGGATCAACGATGAGCAGCTCCCCTACCTGGTCTGGGGTGACGACTACCTGAATCGGGCGGCAGATCTCTACGCCCAACTCTACTTCATGCCTGGTTATGAACAACAGCGCGAGCTTGTGAAGACTCTTCTGCCGCTGTTGGATCAGGTCGATGGCGAAGTCACCCTGGAATTCCCCCAATAATTTCCCCCTCGCGCCAGTCTTTCCGGATAGCCGCGGGCCTTGAGCTTGCGGTCATCCCCGTGAATGATTCCCAGAAAAGGAGTGCTTAATGGATGTTCGCCGCAAATACGCCGGTTTACGTTTTCTGGCGTTACTCATCAAGATAGTTGCCTGGCTGGCCCTAATCCTCAGCATAGTCGTCGCCATCTGGTTCTGGATTCAGGGCGAAAAAGTTGCAGGATTGCGTTTGGGCGGGCAAAACTGGACCGGTGTTCTCTTCCTGCCTTTTGGCATCTACACATTCATCCAGCTTTACATCATCGGCAGCATTATCTCTCTGTTCACCGATGTGGAATACAACACCCGGGCCAACGCCACCGCCACCGCCAATCTCATCGCTCTCATGGAGAAAATGGAGCAGCGAATGGCGAAAAGCGTGCCGGCTGTGATCGCTACACCGCCGCCTCCGCCGCCCCCTCCCCCGGCTCCTGAAGAACCAGCTCAGCCGATAGCGCCCACCGAACAGATGACGCCCTCGCCGCTCCCCCAACCGGCGCAACCTGCGCCTCCAATCGAGGAAAGCGCTCCGCCGCCCCCGCCGCCACCACCCCCGCCTCTCACAGAGGAGGTGGAAGCGGAGCCGTCATCAGAAACAGAAACGCCTGAAGAATAAGCTCATGCAGCATTGCGTCAGCAATGTAGCCAGACTTGCCTTTCATCGCGTTCTGACAGCTATTGTCGGGACGCGATATTTTTATGGTTTTGGCGATCTTTGAGTAACAGCTAAGGTCGTTTTCGCTTGAATTAACCTGACAGGTTCCTTTGACAGCGATTCAGCACCTTGCACGCTTCGTTGCTGGTAAAAACCACACATCCTATCGCCAAGGTTACGAGAACCTGTCAGGTTTGAGTGAAAAAGGACAACCTTGTAGCATACGTTAGCAGTCACCTCTTTGAACCATCAGTTGCACGAGAAGACATCATCATGCCCCAACAAGCGCCCGACGAAATCTATGATCTGAAATCCGTTCAAATGCCTTATCTCGCAGGCGTGAAACTCAAGCTGTTCGTCTCGCTGCTGGATGGCCCGACCCGAAGCGTGCTTTTGGGAAATCTGCTAAAACAGGCGGGGGTGATTGGCCTGCGTCAGCAGAAATTCGACGAGTGGCCCACTTTCGAGCCCCTGGTTCCAGTCGCGCCGCCCGCACAGCAAGCCTACACCATGCCGCAGGCGCAATGGCCCGACCAGACTTCCCGCTCCGATGGCTTTCGATTTCCCACGGCTTTCGATTTCGCGCAGGCGTATCGCGCGGGCGAAATCGATCCTGTGGATGTAGCGGAGCGCTTGTTGGCGGCGGTGGCGGCCAGCGAGGAGAGCAATCCGCCGCTGCGAGCCTTCATCGAGCAGGACAGAGATGACGTGTTGCGGCAGGCCCGGGCGTCTTCGCAACGCTGGCGCGAGGGACGGCCCCTCAGCATCCTCGATGGCGTGCCCGTGGCCATCAAGGACGAATTGGACATGACGCCCTATCCCACTCACATGGGAACCTCCTTCCTGGGCAAACATCCCGTCCCGGCAGACTCTATTGCCGTGGCGAGGATGCGGGCCGCGGGGGCGCTGCTCATCGGCAAGACCAACATGCACGAGATCGGCATCGGCGTCACGGGCTTCAATCCCCACTTCGGCACGCCCCGCAATCCCTACCATCCCGGCCATTACACCGGCGGCAGTTCCAGCGGCTCGGCGGCTGCAGTGGCCGCGGGCTTTTCCCCCATCGCTCTGGGCGCGGATGGCGGCGGTTCGGTGCGATTGCCCGCGGCCTTTTGCGGGGTGTTGGGCCTCAAGCCCACTTATGGCCGCGTGCCCGAGTCGGGCTCCTTCGCACTGGATTTCAGCGTGGCGCATGTCGGGCCGTTGGCTGCCACCGCGGGCGATCTGGCGCTGGCTTACGCGGCCATCGCCGGACCAGACCCGCGGGATCGCCTCAGCGTTCAGCAGCCGCTCCCCACGCTGGCGGGTTGGCGCAAGACCGATCTCAGCGATCTCACCATTGGCGTCTTCTGGCCGTGGTTTCGCCACGCCACGCCCGAAATGGTGCAGGGCAACGAGCAAATGCTGGACCATTTCAAGGATGCGGGCGCCCGCGTCGAAGAGATCCTCATTCCCGATCTGGAAGCGGCTCGGGTGGCGCATGTCATCACCATCACAACCGAGATGAATCAGGCGCTGGAGCATTATTACGACGCACATCACAAGGAGATGGGCATGGATGTGCGCATCAGCCTGGCCCTGGCCCGGGCCTTCAACGCCCGGGACTTCGTTCTGGCCCAGCGCGTCCGCACCCGCATCATGGCGCACTTCAGGCGGGCCTTCGATAAGGTGGATGTCATCGTCACGCCAGCCGCGGGCCTGACAGCCCCGCCCATCCCCGAGCACGCCCTGCCCGATGGCGATTCCGATCTCGCCACCCTCACCGAGATCATGCGCTATGCGCCCTTCGCCAACATGACCGGGCATCCCGCCATCACTTTCCCGGTAGGATATTCCGATGCGGGCCTGCCCATCGCCATGCAGGCCATCGCGCGCCATTGGGACGAAGTCACGCTCTTCCGGCTGGCGCTGGCCGCCGAGCAGCATCTCGATCGCCGACGCCCCCAGATTTTCTTCGATTTGTTCCGTAGATAGAACGCAGATGACGCCGATAAAGCTGAGCGACGCAGATAAAAACAGATAAAATCAAGCCAATCTGCGAAAATCTGCGTGCATCAGATTTTTCTGTGTTCCATTTTCGTTCGTTATGTGGTGAGCAACCGCTTATGGCGACGGTTTTCAGGAAAGCCATGTCGCGGCATTCTGACCGAGTGGGAGACCTCGGAGGCCTGCGCAGACCTCCGAGGTCTTACGCCGGGCGCGGATGAGGCCGCGACTGCACTCGGTGCGCCAGTTGCCAACACACAGCGGCTATCTTATAATCGAAGCCGGGAGATCTCCCACAGTGATTGCATCTCATTTTTCAGCGAGGCGCTGATGACTGTTCAACGCGTGGCCGATTTTCCTCTGACCGAACTGGTCCACATATTGACGTCGAAGGGATGGGAGTGTTCGCTGCGCGAGACGCTGACCGCGTATCGCAACGATGGCGACGACAGGCTGCGACTGGTGGCGGATAGAAGCGGCAGGCTGCTGCTGCGCCGCGTTGTCCTGATGGGCAAGCCGGAGGAGCGGGTTGTGAACGGGACGCATCGCACCTATGTGACGCTGCGGGAATCCCTTGTCGTCAGCGCCGTTATGACCACAATCGCAACGCCCGAGGATTTCGAGGCGGCGTTATCCACGATGATGGCCCTGGCGTCAGATGAGCCGCCAGAAGCCGCCAAAGTGGGGGAGGAGCATGTTTGATCTGCGCCAGAATCTGCCCGCAATCATTGCTACATCGTTTTTCTGGATTGCGCTGTTCGTGGCCTACGCCTTGCTGAATCTGCGTCATCCCCAGCCCCAGCCCATCGAGATCATCCCGCCCGAGACGCCCGCGGTCGAGGCGGCATGCCCCGAGCCCGCCACGCCTGTCGCAAAAGCCACGCCTGCGCCGCTCCGAGTTTATGTGAGCGGCGCGGTGCATCATCCGGGCGTTTATCGGCTGCCGCCCGACAGCCTGGTGGTGGACGCCATCGAGCAGGCCGGGGGCGAGACCGATGACGCAGACCTCGTCGCCATCAATCTGGCTCATCCGCTGAGCGATGGCGAGCAAATCTACGTGCCCACGCAAGACGAGGGCGCAGCCCCGCCGCCGCCCATCGCCCGCACCGGGACAACGGATGCTGGCGGGGAGAAGAAGGATAACGCGCCCGTTGGGCTGGTGGACCTCAACACCGCCAGTCAGGAGGAGTTGGAGAGTCTGCCCGGCATCGGGCCTGCCATGGCCAAACGCATTATCGAAGGACGCCCCTACAACACGGTGGATGATCTGCTGAAAGTGAAGGGAATTGGCGAAGCCAAACTCGAGAAGTTGCGTCCCCATGTCACGGTGCAGTGATTGCCGTCATAGGAGGTTCGCAGCGTCGCGCGGATTTAAAGACCTCGGAGGTCTGGGCGAGACCTCCGAGGTCTAGCGGGGGCGAGCCAGCCGCCTTCTGAAACCAGGTTGGAGCAGAGAGTGACCTGGGACGCCATTGCAGGGCGATTCAGGCTGGGCGGTTCGCAGCGTCGCGCGGGCCAAAGACTTCGGAGGTCTCGGCAGACCTCCGAAGTCTGCCGGAGCGCCCCCTTTGGACTTGGCGGCCATTTGCCGCGGCGGATTTACAGCGCCTCGATGATGGTGGCGGTGGCCATGCCATGCCCGATGCACATCACCTGCAGGCCATAACGCCCGCCCGTCTGTCGCAGTTCGTGCACCAGGGTCGTCATAATGCGAGCGCCGCTGGCTCCCAGGGGATGGCCCAGGGCGATAGCGCCCCCGCGCGGATTCACCTTTTCGGGATCTGGCTGGATTTCAGCCATCCAGGCCAACACCACCGAGGCGAAAGCCTCATTCACCTCGAAGATATCGATGTCATTCAGACTCAGGCCCGCGCGTTTCAGCACCTCGCGCGTGGCCGGGATGACGCCAGCGAGCATCAAGATGGGATCATCGCCCACCACAACCCGGGCCACAATCCGGGCCATGGGCTCCAACCGATACCGTTTCATCGCGTCCTCCGACATCACCACCAGCGCGGCCGCGCCATCGCTGATCTGGCTGCTGTTGCCCGCGGTGATCACGCCATCCTCCTTGAATGCAGGACGCAGCGCCAGCATCTTCTCCAGACTCGTATCGAACCGGATGCCCTCATCGATGGTGACGACGCGCGGGCCTGCTCCCCCGTCGGGAACCGACACAGGGATGATTTCATCCTCGAACAGGCCCGCCCGCGTGGCCCGAGCCGCCTTCACGTGGCTGGCGTAGCCCAATTCATCCAACTGCATGCGGCTGATGTCCCATTTTTCGGCGATGAGCTCAGCCGAAATGCCCTGCGGCACCAGATCGTAGGGGAAATCCTCGGGCCAGGTTTGGGGATAATCGGAAGCCATGGGCACGCGCGTCATGTGCTCGACGCCGCCCGCCACCACGATGTCCATATCGCCAGCCGTGATGGCCTGGGCCGCGAAATGCACCGCCTGTTGGCTGGAGCCGCACATGCGATTGATGGTGACGCCGGGCACGGTGACGGGAAAACGGGCGTTGAGCGCGGTAAGCCGGGCGATATTTGCGCCCTGCTCGCCGACGGGCGTGACGCAGCCCAGGATGACGTCATCCACATCCTCCGGCTCGACGCCGACGCGCTCGACGGCCGCGCGAACCGCCACGGTGGAAAGGGTGATGGGCAGCACCTCGCTGAACATGCCGCGACGGCGCCCGGTGGGAGTGCGCACGGCTGAGACAATGTAAGCTTCTCGCATGAGTCGCTCCTTTTGTAAGAGATGGCAAATTGGGCTATACTCGAACAGCGGAGACGCTTCCGTCCCACATCTTGATTTCAGGAGTATTGCCCATGAGCATTTCGTCCGAATTGCTTGAACTGCTGCGATGTCCCGCCTGCGTTCGCGAAGGCGAAGATGCAGGACATCTGGAACTGGTGAAAGACGTCTGGTTGGTGTGCCAGGATTGCGGTCGCAAATATCCCATCCGGGACGATATTCCGGTGATGCTCATCGAGGAAGGGGATCGCTGGCGAAACGCGCCGGTTGACTCCCTGCCCGAGACGCCGCCCGAGCCAGTGGTCTGAGAGAAACCATCTATCGGCCAGCATCGAACATCTGTCGATAAACCCCGGCTGTGGCCCGGGCGATCTGCGCCTGGGTGAACTGCTTCAACACCCGCTGACGCCCGCGTCGCCCCAACTCCCGGCGCAGCGCTGCATCGCTTTGCAGCGCCCGCAGATGGGCGGCCAGGGCGTCGACGTCATTTTCGGGGAAGATCAGGCCCGCATCGCTGATCACGTGGGGAATTTCACCGCTGTCGGAGCCGATGACGGGCGTTTCGCAGGCCATAGCCTCCACCAGCACCCGCCCGAACTGCTCCTTCCAGCGAGACGTGGTGCGGGAGGGAAGCGCCAGCGCGTCGATGGCGCGATAGAAGTCGGGCATCTCCAGAGAGGATCGTTTGCCCAGCCAGCGCACGCGGTCGCCAACGCCCAGCTCATCGGCCAGAGAGCGCAGCGCCGTTTCTTCGGAGCCAGCGCCGACCAGATGCAGCTCCCACGGGCCGGGCAGCCGGGCGCAGGCCCGCAGCAGCACATCCAGTCCCTTGGCCGCGATGAGACCGCCCGCGTAGCCGATGGTGAAGGGTCGGTGGGGACGAGGGGCGTCGGACGGTGAGAACAGGTCGGGGTCCACGCCAAACTGGGGGATGACCGAAACGGGGCCGGCATAGCCTTTGGCCCGCAGCACCGCGACCGCGTCGTGATTGCCAGCAATGACATGCCGGGCGTGACGATAGTTGTATCGCTCCCACCAGACGAAAGGCGGGGGATAGCGGCGGTTGATATTCTGCCAGGTGAAGAACAACCCGGGGATGCCCCGCCTGACGGCCTGGGCCATGGCCCGCCGCGTAGCCCAATTGTAGGGCTCCTCGTCGATGTGGAGGAGATCGGGGCGGAGTTCATCCAGTTCCGCGGCCAGCCTGGGATAGTAATGGAAATGGAAATGTCCGTTGAAGGCCAGCGGCGTCACCCGCAACTCGTAGCCGCGAGTGAAAACCCGCTCCAGAAGCTGCTCGCCCCGATCGTCCCTCCACGCTGGCGGCGTCAGGACAGTCAGACGCATATCGGGCTCGCGGGCCAACTCCTCCAGCTTTTTCTGATACGCGCCCACGATGCAGGCCTTGGAGATCATAACAACGTGCATGATGGCATTCTATCATCTCCCCCGAAAGCGGGCCAACATCAAACCAAAATACAATCGAGCGCGCCTTTGTTTGCCATCTTACGTTTGGGCGTCTATAATCGAGATGTCTTTGTCTGTATTCTTTTTCGGACGAGAAGCCATGCGCCCGCTCCCTGTCATTTGCCAAATTTCTCGTGCGACTGGCTTCTGGCCTGCTTTGAAAATAGAACACGGATGAACACAGAAAAACACGGATAATTCAAAAAATCTGTGACCGAAGGCCGTGTCAATCCGTGTCCTCGTCTTTCATCGGTATCGGCGCGGGCTTGCCCGTCATCGGACTGTTCCGTAAATAAGCTCTCCTACGTCATTTCGAGGGAGCGCAGCGACCGAGAAATCCCCATGCTGACGAGGAGATTCCTCCTCCCTGCGGTCGTCGGAATGAGTAACGAGGAATTTTCGTCCGTATCGGCGTGCAGCCGCTCATGGCGCCTGTTTCGCAACCGCCACGCGCATCCTCCATAAAAGGGATTACCATGAACGAGAAAAACGCACATCTCACAACCATGGAGCTCTTCCGGGATCTGTCAAGGGAAGATCAGGAGGAACTCGAAGGCATCACCACCATGACATCGGTGAAAAAAGGGAAGATTTTCTATCGTCCCGAAGACACTGGCGAGGTTATCTTCATCCTCAAAAAAGGCGCGGTGCAGCTCTACCGTATTTCTCCCGAGGGCAAGAAGTTGGTGATTTACACCCTGAGGGATGGCGCGATGTTTGGGGAAATGAGCCTGCTGGGGCAGCGCATCCACAACATCTTTGCCGAAGCTATCACCGATTGCACCATCTGCGTGATGAGCCGCGATGATCTCGAACGACTGGTGTTAAATCGGCCACAGGTGGCCCTGCGCCTCCTGGAGATCACCGGCAATCGGCTGCGGGAGACCGAGGAGCAACTGGAAGCGTTGGTTTTCAAAAGCATCCCCTCGCGCCTGGCTGCATTGCTCTTGCGCCTGGCGGGCGATGGTGATGAGGTTGCGGGCATGACGCATCAGGACCTGGCTGAGATGATCGGCACGTACCGCGAGACCACGACTCAGACGCTGAATGACATGAAAGCGCAGGGGATTTTGGAGATCGGGAGACGCCGGATCACCATCCTGGATAAAGAGGCCCTGCGGGAAATCGCCGAAAAATAGGCGAAAGCATGGATTTCAACTGGCGCGACGCCGCTCTCCGGGTGCTGACTCTGTGGTGGCGATTGACAAGGCCCTGCACCGTTGGCGTGCGGGGCGTCGTCTTCAATGATGCAGGCGAGATTCTGCTGGTGCGCCACAGCTATGGCGGACGCAGTTGGTTTCTGCCTGGCGGCGGCCATCGCGGCGGCGAGAGTCCCGAAGAAGCAATGGTGCGGGAGATGCGGGAGGAGACGGGCCTGGCGGTTGCCATCACCGGTCTGGTGGGCGTTTATTTCTACACCGGCTGGCACAAGCGGGATCACATCTATGTGTTCGCCTGCCAGCGCATAGGCGGCGATTTGCAGCGCGTGGGCGGTGAGATAGCGGATATCCGTTGGTTCCCCCCCGACGACTTGCCCTCCAACCAGATGCTGGCGCTGGATCGCATCCTGGATGACTGGCGGAGCGGCGTTGCTGGCTACGGGCGCATCGAGGATGACGCCGAAGATAACGGCGAGATATGAAAGCCTATTCGCGTTCGGGCGGCGTCACCCTTGCTTCTTCCGCGGCTATCGGCGGTGCGATGCGCAAAAGCAGATAACCAATGACGCCCGCCAGCGTGGAAGCGACCAGAATCGCCAGCTTGGCCAGATTTTGGAGATCCGCCATGTCGGCGCTGGCCAATAGCGCCGGGCTGGCCAGCTTGAACCCCAACAATCCGGCATGGCCGTCGCCCGTGCTGAACGCCAGCGTGGCGATGAAAATCGACATCGTAAAGCCCATGCCCGCCAAAACGCCCGCCCCCAAGATGTGACGCCACGTGATTCCTTCGGGCAGCGAGCCGAGATTCAGCTTGACGCCGAGCCAGGTGGACAAGATGATGCCAACGGGTTTGCCCACAAGCAGCCCCAGGATAATACCCAACGCCAGTGGCGTTATGAGCGCGCCCAACAATTCGGGGTTGATGATGATCCCTGCATTGGAAAGTGCGAAGGCGGGCATAATCAAAAACGCCACCCAGGGATGTAAGATATGCTCCAACCGGTGCAGGGGAGAATCCGCGTGCTCGATGGCCTGGGTCATCTCGAAGAGAGCAGTGCGTTGCACCGAGGTGGGCGCGCATTCGCCATTGTCGCGGGATTCACTATCGAACCAATCGAGCAATTGCCGCATCCAGTCGCTGAAGCTTTTCGTATCCACCTTCGTGCGCACAGGGATAGTCAGCGCCACCAACACCCCCGCCAGGGTGGCGTGCAGCCCCGAAAGGTAGATGGCGAACCAGGTGACAATCCCCAACGCGCCATAGACCACCAGCCAGCGTCCTCCCAGCCTGGCATAGAGGAACAGCAACGCCACCATCGCCAGCCCCACAAAAAACATGGCGAGATTGATCTGGGCGGTGTAGAAAATCGCAATCACCAGGATCGCGCCGATGTCATCCACGATAGCCAGAGCTGTCAGAAAGATAGCCAGCCTGAGCGGCGCTCGTTTTCCCACCAGGGCCAGCACGCCGATGGCGAAGGCGATGTCTGTCGCCATGGGGATGGCCCATCCTTTCATGGCGGCGGGGTCGCCATGATTGAATCCGAAGAAGATTAAAACCGGGATGAGCATGCCGCCCACGGCCGCCAGCGCTGGCAGAATCGCCTTGCGAAAAGAGGAAAGCTCGCCAATGACCACCTCGCGCTTCAACTCAAGGCCCACAACGAAGAAAAAGATAGCCATCAGCGCGTCGTTGATCCACAACACCAGCGGTTCGTCGATGGTCATCTTGTCGCCCATGCCGATGACGAAATGGGTGTCCAGGATATTGTAGTAGATGTGCGACCAGGGAGAGTTGGCCCAGATTAGAGCGAGGAGGGTGGCCGCCACCAGTAAAATGCCGCTGATCCCCTCGATGTGAGCGAATCGCTGGAAACGATACCCGATTCTATCGACGATTTTGGGTTGCACCGGACGAGCTATCTGATTTGAGGCGTGTTTCATGTTGCACCGACTGAGGAAAAATGAATGAACGAACTTGCACGCTGATGCGGTAATCTTACATCAAAATGGCGTTCTTGTGTAACTTCGGATGAGGAAAGCGCTTTTTGGACGCTCGCTGTAACTGCTAAGTGAGCGTCTAAAAATTACTTCCCTTTTTTGAGGTTTTCGCGTCTGCGAGAGAAAGCCGCCCTCAGCCCCCCGCTTGCGGGGGGGATGTCATCTTCGCCTGAAAAAATCCATTGCAAACCAACGGCTCCCTCCCCTGCAAAGGAGCGAAGCGACTGGCGAGGGAAGGCCGGGGTGGGGGCGAATCTCTGGCGGTCTGGTCGGAAAAGGGAACTAATTTCTGGATGTGTGCTAAGGGCGTTTTCGCTTGAATTAACCTGACAGGTTCCTTTGTCAGCGCTTCAGAGCCTTGCACGCTTCGTTGCTGGCTGAAAACTGAACATCTTACCACCAAGGTTACGAGAACCTGTCAGGTTTGTGTGGGAAAAGACAACCAACTGGCATACGTTAGCAGTTACCGCTCGCTAACCGGATGATTTGAGGCCGGACGCCAGATTGACAACGTCGCGCAGCATGGCGGCCGCAGTGCCCACCGGCCCGCGTTCGTCGATCTTCAAATACACGTCCTCGAAGATGTCGGTGTGGAAGACGACGCCCATCTCCCAGCCATCGACGCCGCCCAGAAAGCTGCTCTGCGGCAAAAGCTGCGGTCCCACCTCCAGACGCCAGCCGGTTGCCTCGCGTCTGGCCGAGGCGATCAGCCGATACATCTGGCCCGATGCCCGCGCCGCCCGCATCTGTTCGCCCGAAAGTCGGCGTATGCCCTCGACAGCAACGTCTTCCAGCCGGGCGGGCAGGTCGAGGATGGCGTTGACGATGATCACCAGCTTGTTGGCTGCGTCCCAACCATCCACGTCCAGGCTGGGGTCGGCCTCGGCCAGCCCGCGCCGCCGGGCCTCGGCCAGGGCGTCGTCGTAGCTTTCGCCCAGGGCCATGCGGGTGAGGATGTAGTTGCTGGTGGAGTTGAAGACGCCCTCGATGTGATGAACATCCGCCGCGATGAGGTCTCGTTGGCCCACGTTGATGACGGGCAGGCCGCCGCAGACCGTGGCGCTGAAGGCCAGGCCCGCCCCGCGTTCCCGCGCCAACGCGTGGATCCCTGCAAAATCCAGCGCCAGAGGCGCTTTGTTGGCCAGCACCGCGGCTTTGCTCCTGTCCAGGGCCGCTCGCACGCAGCTCAATGCTGGCTCGCCATCGCCGAGGTTGACGGGCGAGGCTTCCAGCAGCAGATCATAATCGCCCGTTTGGGCCAGGGTGAGCGCATCGGGCAAGGGCTCGCCGTTGGCAAAGGCGGCCACGCTGCAGCCAGCCCGCTTGTGCGCCAGCAGCGCGGTCATATCCAGCCCCCCGTTTTGCATGATTGCGCCGCCGCTGTCGGCTACGCCAATGATCTTGAAATCGAGGTGGTGTTTTCGGGCCAGGACGTCGCGCTTTGCTGTCAACAATTGGGCCAGAGCGCGATGCACAGAGCCGAAGCCGATGAGTGCAAGGCGAATGGAACGAGAGGGGATGGTTGTGGGATTCATGGTCGTATCAGAATTTGTAGGTGTGCGGTTTGATGCGACTATCATAGCATAGATGGTCGAAATCATGGCGGTTGGTGTAAACTAGAGGATGACTGTTTCCCCGTTCATCCTGCGGAGGAGGCGCTTGCCGTATGCCCAACACACCCGTAGAGCACATTATCGATCTGGACAAAATCCTGGAAGAAACGCGAGCCGCGCTTGAGCAAAATGATGTCAATCGCGCGGCCGAAATCATTGGCGAGTTGCGCCCGGCGGATCAGGCGGAGATTTTCTCTGATCTGAATGAGGATGAGCAACGCCTGCTGCTGAGCGCCCTGTCTCCTGAAGATTCTGCCGACATCTTCGAGGAGCTGGATGACGAGCAGGCTCTGGAGCTGGCCAGAGAAATCCCGGACGAGAAACTCATCCCCATCATGGATGAGATGGAGCCGGATGAGGCGGCCGATTTGCTGGGCGACATGCGTCCGGAGCGGGCCAGAAAGCTGCTGGAGGAGTTGGAAGACCCCGAGGAGATCCGACCGCTGCTACTGCACCCGGACGAGACCGCGGGCGGTCTGATGACCTCTGAATTTCTGGCATTGCGCCGCCGCATGACCGCGGCCGAGGCTATCGAGGCCATTCGTCAGTGGCAGCCCGAGGCCGAGACCATCTATTACCTGTTCGTAGTGGATCGCTACGGGCGGCTGGTGGGTGTGGTCAATCTGCGGCAGCTCATTGTGGCCCCGCCCGACGCGCTCATCCAGGACATCATGGATGAGGATGTGATCTATGTCACCGCAGACGTGGATCAGGAGGAGGTCGCCCGGCTCATGGCCCGCTACGATCTGCTGGCCCTGCCCGTGGTGGACGAAAACAAAATCCTGCTGGGCGTCATCACATTCGATGACCTGGTGGATGTGTTGGAAGAGGAGGCTGCCGAGGACCTGCAACGCTACGGCGGCGCCGAGCCCCTGGAGCGGCCCTATCTCGACACTTCGCCCGTGATCATCACCAAAAAGCGCATCGGCTGGTTGTTGATCCTTTTTCTCACCGCCACCCTCACCGGCTCGGTGATGAAACTCTTCGAGGATGAGATTCAGGCCATGGTGGCTCTGACCCTGTTCGTGCCCTTGCTCATCGGCACGGGCGGCAATGCAGGCTCGCAGACGACAGCCACCATCATCCGCGAGCTGGCCACCGGCAATGTCGAGCCCCGGGACGCCTTGCGCGTGTGGTGGCACGAAGCCCGAGTGGCCGTCCTGTTGGGGCTGGGCATGGCCGTCCCCGCATTCATCCGGGCCATCACCTGGGTGGATAACCCCATGCTGGCGACCACGGTGGCTGTTTCGATTGTGGTGTTGGTGCTGTGGGCCACGGGCGTGGGCTCTTTGCTGCCCCTGGTGGCGGCCAAATTCGGCGTCGATCCGGCGTTGGTCTCGGGTCCGCTGATGAGCACGATGGTGGACGCCACCGGTCTGCTCATCTACTTTTCCATCGCAAAAATTCTGCTGGGATTGTAGCCATGCCCCGCTATCTGCTTTTTCATAAACCCTACGGCGTGCTCACGCAATTCACCGATGGCGAGGGGCGGCCCACGTTGGCCGACTACATCGATGTTCCGGGCGTGTACGCAGCCGGTCGGCTGGATATGAACAGCGAGGGGTTGCTGCTGCTCAGCGACGACGGCGAGGTGCTGCATCGAGTCACCCATCCCCGCTGGAAGCTGCCCAAGGTGTATCTGGCCCAGGTGGAAGGGCTGCCGGATGAGGCCGCGCTGCAAAAATTGCGGGAGGGCGTCATCATCAAGGGGAAAAAGACAGCGCCCGCGCAGGTCGAATTGCTGGATCATGCGCCCGCAGTTCCCCCGCGCGAGGTGCGCCAATATCACCCCACGCCCTGGTTGCGCATCGTGCTGCGGGAAGGAAAGAAGCGACAGGTGCGGCGCATGACCGCGGCGGTGGGGCGTCCCACCCTGCGTCTGGTGCGGGTGGCCATCGGCCCGCTGACGCTTGGCAAACTGCAACCGGGCCAATGGCGCGATCTCACCGAGAGCGAGCGACGCAACCTCTTGTGGGCGCTGGGCCTGAATCCCGAACATCCCCGTCACCCTCGCCCCAGGGCCCCTCGGCCCGGGCGCAAAGGCCGCGGCAGGCCGCGCAGAAGGCCGTGAGAGAGATTGCAAGGACGTTGGGTTTACCAGACCCGCCGGGTTGCGAATCCGGCTGGATGCAGAAAGCTTTCAGGGCGGATTGCATGAATGTTCGTAACTGCTAACGTATGTCAGTTGGTTGTGTTTTTTCACTCAAACCTGACAGGTTCTCGTAACCTTGGCGGTAGGATGTGTGGGTTTCAGCCAGCAACGAAGCGTGCAAGGTGCTGAATCGCTGCCAAAGGAACCTGTCAGGTTAGTTCAAGCGAAAACGACCTTAGCAGTTACGAATGTTCACAAATTAAATCGGCAATAGTGGCGTTTGCCGCGTCTGCCCGGCGATGAAGTCGTCGGGCTACAAGTGCGATGCACTTACGACAAGATGTGGCCCCCCCTTCATGTTCTGGAATTGCCCAGATGATGACTTGGGCTAACGCCTGTTGCAAGTGCGTCGCACTTTGGCTAGCCCCGCAGGGGTGCTGTTTCCAGCCCGGAGACTTCATCCCCCGGCGCTGGCTGCGGGCGCGAAGCGCCCAACTCATCTTGGACACATTCAACTCCAAACTGGATAACAAACATCTTGCAGTCTCAAAACAAGCATGATAAACTGTTTATCTCGCATAATAATGCAATGTTTGTGTGCTTGCAATTTAGGCCGTGATTTTTGCGGCAGACAGGCATTCCGAATGAAAACGCCATCTCTTTCAGGTTGCAACTGCCTGGACAGTTCGAATTAACTCGCCAAAACGCTTGTCATATAGACCCGAAGGAACAACTGCCTCCTCGCCGTCCTTCACGCTTTCATGGTTTCAGAAAGGGATAAGTATTAAAGGTCACCTCTATCCTTGTCATAATTGTGGAATTGCAATTCTGACATTTTCGTTTTCTGGGGGAGATTTTCCACAATTGGGGCAAATTAGAGGTTACTGATCTGCAACCAAATTCTGAAAGAACCCGGCTTATTCCTTCACCCCGTAAACCAAGACGGACAGTTGGAAATGTCTGTCCGCAAATTGAAGCATTTTCTCTCGCCACAATAATCTTGGCTGTACTGAAAAAACCTTCAACACGGAGGCACAGAGTGCACGGAGGAAGAAAAAGGTGAGATTTGAAGAGGAATTTCTCTGTGAACTACCACTATTTTCTCCGTGTCCTCCGTGTCTCCGTGGTGAAATGACCTTTTTGCAGTGGAGCCAATCTTACTCGCCTAACTTCATAATTGCCCGAAGGATGCCCTCGCCAGCATAGCGGGAATTTCAACCGAAATCCCCTTTTTTGGCGCGCGTCACACACTTTGTCTATCGACTCCAGATTTGCAACCATTGCATTTCTGTCTGAGTAATGTCGCGCGCCTTCTATATCATCCTTCGGGTTGGATGCTCGCCATACTGTTAACGCTCCGCGCCTGGAATGTTGAAGACGCGGCAACGCGAATGCGCAAAGGGTGCAAGAACCCTTCGCTTTGCGTTTCTCCATGTTTTTCATCTTTCCGATTAAAGGCAAGGTCGGCGCGTTGGCGGTTTCTATCCATCTCTCTCGTTTTTTCACCAAGATTCAAGGAGGCAAAACAAAATGAAGCGACGCATCATTACGGGTTGCATTGCAGCCTTCATGCTGGCTCTCGCCCTGATCATCAGAGGGGCGGATTATGCTCCCTCTTCCGCAGCGGCGATGACGCAATCCGAGTACTTTCAGCCAATTTCCGGAGCGACCTATCGCATCCAGAGTCAATTTTCCGGCAAAGTGCTAACCGGATACATAGGCAATTTGTATGCTGATCACTGGACCGATGACGCGGATTTCCGAACGTGGTCGGTGGAGCCGGCCGGAGCGCCCGGCATCTTTTATCTCAAGGAAAAAGCTGAATCGGCCTGGGCCTATGTCGATAATGGTGACGCCAAGACCAGCGGGACCTTGCCGTCTGGAAACAACTATTACAAGTGGGAGATCAAAAAAGTCCGGTTATCCGGTGGACGGGATATTGGCTTTTACTACATCAAGAATGTCGGCTCCGGGCTTTACCTCACCTATGACATCAATCTGAACGAGCCCGATTTGAAAAATGCCAGCGCCCCTATCAATATGAAGCCATGGGTGGGCGGTAAAACCCAGCTCTGGTCTTTTTATCACCTGGTCACAAGCCCCTTGGAGACGCTTTCGGTTCCCCAGGGCGGGTGGGATGTCCATGCCATTAACAAGACTGCGGTGCTAAGCCGCGGTTCGGCGTCCTCTTCGCCTATCACATGTTCTGTGTCCGGGCCGCAATCCCTCACGGTGAACGCGATTTACTGGGGGCAATACTGGAACGACAAGCATTTCTACATCATCAACCTCAACAACCTGACGGCAACCGGCGATTACACCCTGACCTGCGATGGGAAGACCGCGACATTCCGCATCGGAAATAATATCTACACCAAGCCCTACCGCGTCAATGGCCAGGATCGTTTCGCTCTTACCGATATTTTTGACGACGACTATGGTTTCGTAGGCCACTTCGGCCATCTGTCCAGTTGGTGGAACAAAGGGATGGCTTCTCTTTCCACATTCAACAACAATAACAGGAAGGAGCTTGGCTGGAGAGATTTCTGCGATGTTGATGGCGACGGTATGAAGTGGGAGTATTTTTCCCCCAGTCGCCCCTATACAGAGCAATTGGCCCAGGACGCCCTTTCTGGCGGTTGGGACATGACCGACGAGAACTGGCACGAATGGGCATTGGATGGCGATGTCCTCAAGGATCTGGCGCTTTTCTATGAAGAGACCACGGATCCGGCGCTGAAGAGCGAGATACTCGAAGAAATCACCTATGGCGTGAAGGGCCTTCTGCGCAACCAGGAGGCGGATGGAAAGTGGCGCCAGGGCGTGGTCGAGGGTTCTTATTGGCTGGGAACCATGTCCAAGCTGGGAGGCGGCCTGGCCGCTTCGGCCCGGGTGTTGGCTGCTTCGAATCCCACCCTGGCCACTCAGGCGGAAAACGGCGCTGTGAAAGCCTGGAACTATATCTATCCCCGACGGATGAATCGGGCGATGTGGGCCATCAACAAGGAAGGGGAGTTCCCCAATGGCATGTCTCTGTGCGGTTGGCCCCAGAATCATCGCCATGGCTATGCCGCAGCTTTGGTGGAGTTTGCTGTGGAACTGTATCAGCTCAACGGCAACGCCCAGGCCAAGTCGCTCATCGATGATGTTCTGAGCCGCAGTGAGATCAACGAAAGTATGGGACAGCTTCATCACACTTCTGGCGATCGCTTCCCGGGCGAGACTCTGGATGTGCCGGGTGGTGGCTCCAATGCCAACTACAATTCAGCGCGGGCGATTCTGGCTTTTATCAAGTATTACAACGACGCCACGGCTGCCCAGAAGTCGCGTATTTTGGATATGATTCGCACCTATTACCGTTATGAGATCTACGATTTCAATCATGGCAACAACAAACTGAACGGCCCCGCCGGCATGTTCGAAGGCAACTTCTATGGAACTGCGACTATCGGGGGCGGGCAATGGGTCTTGCCCATGCGCGTGCTCCTCAGCGCCTTGATGTATGATCGTTTCGGCCCCGAGTTTGGACGCGGCGTCCTGGTGAGCGAGCGGGCGTTCGACTACTGGACCGGCATGAATCCTTATGCCACATCCCTGATTCTGGGCGTTGGCAATGAGTTCCAGGTGGCGGGATGGGGCTCGTACCACGCCTTGGGGCGGCATGTTGGATTGCTGCCCGCCAATGGATCATCGGCCATTTACTCCAGCCTGACCCTGGCTGGCGGTTTTATGGCTCGCGAAACCACCGCATCGGGTGGCGTGAAACTGTGGCTCGGTCTGAATATCCTGCAAAAGAACGTCGCTTCGATGCCCAGGGTGGAGCTCTACACCGGCCCGAACTACACCGGCGAAAAGGTTCCTTTGGTCGCGGGCGAATATCTGCTTCGGCATCTGAAAGCGTATGGTCTGGACGCCAATACCCTCTCCTCGCTCAAGGTTCCCGCTGGCTTCACGGTTCAGCTTTTCGATGGCGACAATTATCGGGGCGCATCTACGACCATCACCTCGGATACGGCCAGCCTGGGATCGATGGATAACAAAGTGGAGTCCATCAAGATTACCTACTCAGGTTCCAGCACGCCTGCGGCGACAAACACGCCTGTCTCCACCACCACGCCCGCGCCCACCAATACGCCCGCAGCGACGCCCACGCCCGTGAGCGGCGGCGTCAACCTGGCCCTGAACAAGTCGGCCAGCCAATCCAGCACCGCGTACGGCGGCGCGGCCAGCCGCGCGGTCGACG
>JALWDV010000815.1 GCA_027036755.1 Anaerolineae bacterium | reverse complement strand
GGAGCGAAGCGCCCCGTTAATGAATGGATTATTTTAACTTTCCAACTCATTTGGGACGCACCCATTTGAAATTGCTGAATGACGTAATGTGACATTGTCAAGGTCGTTACCCCGGGCGGGGCGTCACCACTCGGGCGGCCCCTCGGTGGGGCGCAGATATTGCATAGGGATTTCGGGCGCGGGGGTGACGACGGGCGTGGGGACGAAGTCCCGCTTCACCACATAGGGATGGGTGTTGGCCATGCGCCACTGCCAGAGTGCGACGAATAGCGCTGTCAGGCCCAGGATAACCAGCCATTTCAACGCCCGCGGCGCCCAAGGATGACGCCAGGGCAATGTTCGGAGTTCGACCGTGGGCGCGCTGGGACGCACGTTCATCGGGCGCGCGCCCCGGACATATCGCGGCAGCGGACGATTGCCCTGAAGCTGGTATCGCTGGCATTGCTCGAAATGGCCGCCCAGACAATACCTCGTCTGCTGCATCCTGGGAAGATGAATGGACGAGGCCAGCAGGCAATAATTGTCATCGCCGGGCGTTGCCGCCGGATCGGAGGCGTTGCGCTCGCGCAGAAAAGGACAAACCCGTTCGATAGAGAGCGTCTCCTCAGGCATAATATCCTCGCCGTTCAGGCGGCAGCATCTCGGCAATGCGGTGCATGATGATGTCGGTGTAAGGCCCCATGTCGCGACTGCGGGCCTTGCGGGCCTCGGGCGGCAGACGGAAAGGCTCGCCTACGTGAAAGTGCACGCGGGGGCGTCGCAGATGCAGCCAGTCGAGGATGATGTTTTCGTGTCCCCACATGGCGATGGGAACGATCTGCGCGTCGGATCGGCTGGCCAGCCAGGCCGCACCGTCATGCCCCTTGCGCAGAATGCCGTCATGTGAGCGCGTGCCCTCGGGCGCCACGCCCAACACCCGGCCTGCTTTAAGCGCCCGCAAAGCTGTGGTCAATGCCTGTCTATCGGGTGCGCCGCGATGAACGAAGATCGCCTGTCCGAAATGTCGGAGGAGGAAATTGACGAGGGGAACTTTATCCCATTTGTCTGCGGCGAAAGTCACGGGCGGCGTCTTGCTGAAAGTCGCTATCAGAATGACATCGAACCAGTTTACATGGTTGGGCGCGAGAATGGCGGGGCCGGTTTCGGGCAAATGCTCCAATCCTTGCGCATCCAGACGGATGAAGAATTGGAAGAGAAATCGCAGCATGCGCTGGACAAAATCCCAGCCCAGCGGTTTGACGATGGAATAAAATTCAGATGATGGGGAATCAATCATGGGGAGAAGAGAAACGGCGTCCTTCGGCCTGGATATGGTAGTTTGCAACGGGCCAATGCGTGGGGATGAATTCCGCTGAAAAGAAACCGCTCTCGCCCGGCGTTAGCTCAGAGGGATCGGTCATCACCCGTCTGATAGCCGTGACGCGGCCATCGTCGTCATACAGGATGATGGCGACCTTGACATCCCGAGCGTCGTCCCTCCCGCGATTCACGACCTCACCCCTGAGGCTGTAAACCGATTTGCCGGTTTCCTGGGCCAGAATGTTTTTGAGGTCGAGATCGCGATAATAAAAGGAGACGTGAGCGGGCTGTGCATTGCTGATCCGGGCGTAGTAGCTGGTGAATGAGTCAGGAGGCGGCGAGAATCTCAAACTAAATCCCGCTGTTTCGCCCGGGGCCAGCATATCTTGCTGGATGGCGGTGTGTTCGCTGGCGACCCTCTCGCCGTTTTGCGCCAGCAAATCCACCTGCACGATGACATCCTCCAACGCTCCGCCATTCAGCAGCGTGACCTGTCCCAACGCCCACAGGGCGTCGGGCTGACGCCAGAAGGTGAGGGGACTGATCTGGGCGGGAGGAGGCGTGGGCTCGGGCGTGGGAGTGCCCGCGCTCAGCCGGGCCTCGGGATCGGTGGGGATGATGATCTGCTGGCCCACCAGCAGCCCGCGCGGATCGGTGATGCCATTGGCTTCCTGGATGGCCTGCACCGTGACGCCGTATTCGCGAGCCAATCCGATGAGGGTGTCGCCCGCCTGCAATGTATGAATGATGGGCGTAGGTTCGGGCGTGGGCGTGGCGGTGGGCT
>JALWDV010000814.1 GCA_027036755.1 Anaerolineae bacterium | reverse complement strand
ATGACCCCAGCGGGCATTGGGGAGAATCATTCCTCGATATTGCTTTCATTGCTTACGACATTTATGATATTAAAGCGAACGGATGGAATTGGGTTAACGGTCTCTCATTGGCAGCCGATGTAGGTGGATTAGCCCTTCCTGTGGTGACAGGCGGGGGGCTATTGGTGCGGGGTGCTTTCCATGCTGATGATGTGGCCAAAGTGGTCAGTCATGCTGATGATGTGGTCAAAGTGGCCAGTCATGCTGATGAGGCGGTGGATGCTTTGCGACTAGCGGGGCATTTGGGAGATGGGACACATGCTGTGCTAACGGCCAGTATGCTGAAACAAGTAGGAGTTCATTCTGATGAGGGCGCTCGATTGGTGAAGGCATTAGCAGAGCAAAGTACGCATGGCTCTGGCAGTCGCGTGGTGCTTGGGGAATGGATTCAGGGTGGAGGTTATATAGCCGAAGCCAAAATAAATGGCGGGATTTTTTTTGAGACCGCCGAAGGCGTGTATGATGCTCTCGGGCGGGACGCTGATTTAGCTTGGGCTGTCAATGAACAATTCTTACGAAATCAATTGGCAACAGGAACACGCATAGAGTTACATGGATTTAAGTCTGTAACAACAGCACTTGACAACTTAGCTGAAGGACGAGCACTTCGAAGAGAAATAGAATACTTATTACAGCACGCGGCCGAATATGGCTACGTGCTAGAAGGCAACGCTTGGATTAGGCGATAAGGAGAATACCATTGTGGACAGTAATATTTGTAATTCCTACAAAAGAATCATTAAACAGAAGTTAAGCTACTTGTTCACTCAGCATGATTTCAGGTTTGTTAGTTGCGAGACATTTAAGTCTGGTGAGTACTGCAATGTAACGCTATCATCTCCACATGCTAAACTATGGATTAATTTTGAATACGGTTTTCCTGCTATAATGATTGGTCATCCCCAAGCGTCGTTTGACACAGCCTTTTTCAGCACCGATGATACTTATTGGTTTGGTCTTGGGGAATTGATCGCTTACTTTGATAACGAACCAGTTAGCCGATTATTGACCACATCACCAAGCTCCCCATTACCGAATGATGAAATGGAGGCGGCTGCAAAAAGTCTCCAGCAAATTTCGAAAGATATCCAATCTCATTGTGACAGGTTATTGAGTTTTTTTCAGGAGGCTTGTTTTGAGGAACAAGTAGCGGAGTTTAATAAATGGCGCAGTCGTCGCCGCTCGGAATTCCAAAAGATAGTGAACAAGCGGTCTCAGTTGAAATGAAGGAAACATACTATGCAATTATCGGTTAAGCTTTGGATATCAACGAGGCGGAATTTATTGAAGTTGACTTACGCTGTGTTCCAGGCTATTTAATTCGACGAGTTCCTGAAACACAGGTGTTGATATGGCGAGAAAAAGCAGCTACTGAAACTTGGAGAAGATTGAATCTAACGCGAACTTACTGGCCAACGGAGCTGGAGTTCTTTCTGAAAAATGGTGCTGAGAGTATTGTGTTAGTAGCCCCGAAAAGTGATAGAGAATTCAATGATCTTCTTGAAGGTTGAATATGCTCCGAGAGGCAGGCGTAGCCGAGCAGGATTGACTCTTATCATCTTGTTTCCCCGCACCTTAACAACCACAAAATCCTGGCGGGGGAGCCGGGATGACGAACATGTGAAATCCCCAAGCTCCCCGTCATTCCCGGCCCGCGCAGGCTTGGGCGCATAACGCCCGCGGACGCTTGTGCGGGTGGGGAATGGCGTTGCGTCGCGGGCGCCCGCGTTCCTCCACGCCCGCTCCGCCGCCCGTAGTCGCCCCATCGTAACGTCCTGGCCCGGGCGCCCGCGCTCTCGCCCGCGGCCCCGGCAGCGTCGGGCGCAACCGCCGCATTCTCCCTCTACGGCCTTGCTTGCCTGGCGTGGGGCCTATTCCGGGCCAGCGCTACGATGTGTAGACTGAGTTCACAGGAGGCACTTATGCGACAGGAAGTGGAAAAATTCATAATACAGCAGTTTGGTATTCTTCAAAATCAATATGGTTTTGACGCGCCGGAAATACGACGTAACAGTTGGACTACCAGAATTGATTTCAAAAAGGGGG
>JALWDV010000813.1 GCA_027036755.1 Anaerolineae bacterium | reverse complement strand
AATGGCTAAAAGTGTGGTAATCTTTGGCATGAGTGGTGTGAATGGTGGAGAGAAACCATTTCGTCGTGATTTCTCCCATTCTATTCACCCACTCGATTTTTTCCTACTTTTTTGGCGAAGGTATTGCAACGAATGCACGGAGTTTTTTCAACAGGTCGAGAATCACTTTCATTATTTGTTCGATGAATACGGATTCTCAATCGTAGACAAAAGAGGAGATGGCGTTCACTGTCTAATTGTGATTCAATCAGGAGACTGTCAAATAAGATTCCTGTATGACAGAGGGATAGTCGAAACATCAGCGGGAACATCCGAACATGTGTATAATATATTTTGGGTTGTAAACTTTATCAAAGAACAGTCTCCTCCGTCGTCTGAGGAGGTGAAACAGACGATGGAGCTGTTCTGGTTGGGGAAAATGGAGGAGGGCTTAAACGCTCTTTCCAAGATGCTAAGACCGGTTTGTAAAGGAGTGATGGAACTTTTCCAAAAAGAAACGTTCAGAAAAAAACGAAAAGAGTTCGAACAATTTTATTATGAGTAAGCTCAATAATCTCACCACTAGATACGAATTACCACCTTTTCGTTGCCATCTGTTGAGCTGGATCCCACGGCCCGTGAACGGGCCTGTTGCGCCCAGGCCCGCCCCTCTGCTACAATCTTCCCAAGCCTGGACTTCCTGAAAAAACTCACTTCACCGCAGAGTGCGCTGAGAGCGCAGAGAAAATCATCAGGTTTCGCAGAGAAAATACCTCTGAATCCAGTCTTTTAACTCTGTGTCCTCTGCGTTCTCCGCGGTGAGCAACCTTTTTGCAGTGAAGCCAAGCCTAATCCTCAATCCCAATCCTACTCCCTCCCGCACCTTTCCAACCCCATAACGCACGCCCGAGCGACCCCACCCCGCCCGCGGCTTGGCGGGCCCGCGCCTGGACGAAGGCGTGGGTGCACCTACGGGCGAACTGGCCCGCGGCCTGTACTTTTACCACGCCCGCTACTACGACCCCGCGCTCGGGCGCTTCATCCAGCCGGACACCATCGTGCCCAACCCGGGCGACCCGCAGGCCCTGAACCGGTACAGCTACGCCGCGAATAATCCGGTGCGGTATATGGACCCTAGCGGGCATCGGTATACGGAGTGTGGGCCCGATGGCACAGAATGCAGCGAACCTATACGCCAAGGAGGAGGCCCGGGAACGCCCACTCTCCTGCCACCTCCAACTCCGCTACCTTGGGGGTGGCCCACTTCTACTCCCACTGCAACACCTGGCCCTCAATGGCAAAGTCCTTTCACGCCCACTCCCGCCTCCTACTTGAATCCCGCAACTCCTTGGCCGACCCCGACTCCAACAGCTACGCCCATTCCATTAGGTGAGATCAATATTCCTGATACCTATTGGACTTTGTCTACGTGGTTGACATACGAACTGCCAGAAGCCTTACTTGGCGAAGGAGGCCCGACGGCAATTCGCGCTGGCGGCAGAGCTGCCGGCAACTTGAACCCGGCGATTGAAGTGATAGGCTGGGGGGCGTCTGTAGGGCCAAATTTGGTTGATCATCTTGCCTCGGGAGACTCGGGCACAGATATCGTGACAGATTTGATTGTAGATACTGGCGGATGGGGGTTAAGTTTTGTAGGTTCCCAAGTAGGTATGTTTGTTGGTGGAACAGTTGGGGAAGCGATTCAGCCAGAAGGAGGAGGAGTGCCGGGGGCGATCGGTGGCAATCTGGTAGGGTCGTTAGCTACGAGTATGTATTATGATGTCAAAATTGCACCAAGGATTCGTCCCCATGTACACAATATAGTAGACAATGTTTTTGGCCAATGAAGGTATACTGTTATCCTGACTCGGTTTCCATATGCTACATAGATATTACTGCCTGTGATGAATGAGAGGCTAGATGGAAATTCTCAGTGTCCTCGCATTATTTGAATAAAGCGCTTTGTTCCCATTTACCAAAACAAATAGAATAATCAACACCTTCGCCAAAAAAGTAGGAAAAAATCGAGTGGGTGAATAGAATGGGAGAAATCACGACGAAATGGTTTCTCTCCACCATTCACACCACTCATGCCAAAGATTACCACA
>JALWDV010000812.1 GCA_027036755.1 Anaerolineae bacterium | reverse complement strand
AAACAGCGCCGGATAAATCCGGCTAAGCCCCGCAGGGGCGCTGTTTCTAGCCGGGGGACTTCATCCCCCGGCGTTGGCGGCGGGCGCGAAGCGCCCCGTTAATGAATGGATTATTTTAACTTTCCAACTCATTTGGGACACACCCATTTGAAATTGCTGAATGACGTAATGGGACATTGTCAAGGTAGTTACGATGCGGCTCAACCAACCAGGGTTTTGAACCGCTCTTCCGATTCGGCCAGCACCTTATCGTGGATGCTCTGGCCGTGGCTGTCCATGGTCACGACCACCGGGAAATCCTCCACCCGGATTACCCACATGGCTTCGGGCACGCCAAAATCCAGCTTGTAAACATCCACAACCTCTTTCACCGATTGGGCGATGAGGGTGGCGGCGCCGCCGATGGCGTGAAAATACACCGCGGGCTGCTCCTGGCAGGCTTTCAGAGTCTTGCCAGCCATGCCGCCCTTGCCAATGACGCCCTTGAGGTTGAAGTGCTTGATGACCTCGGCCTCATACACTTCTTCCCGGATGCTGGTGGTGGGCCCGGCCGCCACAAAGCTCCAGGAGCCGTCATCATTCTTCCGCACCACAGGCCCGCAATGATAGATGACGCCGCCGTTCAACAGCTCTTTCAGCTTTTCGTGCAGCGCGATATCCTCGGGATCGGTGGGCTCGTTGCGAATGAAGCGCTCAATCATGTACTTGTGCGCGGCGTCGCGGCCGGTGACGATGACGCCGTTCAGATAAACGGTGTCACCCACATGCAACGCCCGGATTTCTTCATCGGGGATGGGGACTGTCAATCTAAGCATGGCTCACCTCCACGACTTTGCCATCCTGAAGTTTTGCTGAGAGAGAAGCGCGGCGATTGGCCCAGCACATGTAGGCGATGGTCACGAAATAGCACGCGGGCAGACGATGCGCCACGCCCACCTTCACATCCAACACCGTGGTCTTGCCGCCAAAGCCCATAGGCCCGATGCCCAGCTCGTTGGCCTCCTGGTAGATGCGCTTTTCCAGCGCGTCCAGCTCGGGATCGGGATTGGGCTCGCCGATTTTGCGCAGGAGCTGCTTCTTGGCCACGATATAGCCAGTGCCCCGATCGCCGCCGATGGCCACGCCCAGCACGCCGGGCGCGCAGCCCTTGCCCTGGGCCTTCAGCACCGCATCCAGCACCACGCGGCGCACGCCTTCCAGATCGCGACCCGCGCCCAGCCGGGCGTCGGGCAGCTTGTATTGGGTGGAGACGTTCTCACTGCCGCCGCCTTTTAGCTGCAAGGTGATGTAGATGCGCTCCTCATCCCATTCATGAAAATGGATTGTGGGGAACTCGACGCCCAGATTGTTGCCGCTGTTTTTGCCGGTCAGGCTATCAACCGCATTGGGGCGCAGGTAAGATTTGGCCGTCGCCTGGGCCACGGCCTCCTTGATCTGCTCCGCCAGCATACGCGTCGAAACGCCGAAAGGATAATGCACCTCGAAGATAGGCGTGCCCGTATCCTGACAGATAGGCGTGCTCATTTCTCGGGCCATAGCCACATTCTTGAGGATGGCCGCCAACGCCTGCTCTGCAGCCGAGCCCGGCTCTTCTTGCGCCTTACCCTTTTCCAGCGCCTCCACCATATCCTGGGGCAGATCCGTGGCCGCCTTCCGCACCAATTCCAGCAGCGGTGCGACCAGATCTAACTTGAGGGGTTCGCTCATGTAATCCTCCAGAGATTTGAGATCAATAAATTTAGGCGAAATGTCAGTGTTTGATAGGACGGGCGTCATTGCCCGATATTCTTCAATTACCTTACCACCAAATCTCGAAAAATGACGAATTACAGCCATCCAAATGCGCCCCATTGACATCATTTTTCGCCATAAACGCCTTTCGAGCCAGAGTCCGAGGCAAAAAGCTTACAGGCATTCTTGACAATATGGCGATGAATTACTATTATCTTTTCAACGCCCAAACAGATTGCAACGATTGACTTCATCCTGAAAAAATTGGTAACTACTAAGGTAGGCCTGCTGAGCCAACGTTCAAGGCAGCGTTTGTCAGTTTTGCAGTCTTGGCCGCTGGACTTGGCCCCCACCCCGGC
>JALWDV010000811.1 GCA_027036755.1 Anaerolineae bacterium | reverse complement strand
CGGCGCTCCGGTGCATCCAGTGCGGAGCCTGTCACACTGTTTGTCCGGTTTATCAGCAGATTGGCGGAGGCGGTTACGCTCATTCGCCCTACACGGGCCCCATCGGCGCGGCCATCAATCCCATTTTACTGCATCCCGATCTGGGAGAGTCACAAGCCTATCTGTGCGCAAATTCCGGACATTGCCAGACTGCATGTCCGGTGGATGTTCCCATCCCCCATCTGCTCCACGCCCACCGTCGCAGGCTGGCCCAATCTCATCCGCAGGGCGATGACAAACGCTATTTTTCACTCTGGCGACGTCTGATTTCCCGTCCATCCCTCTTTTTCTTCTACATTCGCCGCAAACGCAAGCAATGACACAGTCCCGCACCGAGACATTCATTCGCAACTGGGAGCAATGGGGCGGAACCTGGGAGCTACGGGAGAATCCGGTTGCCGCCCGTCTGGCCTTGTTATGCTATCTGCGCGAGCAAAAGCGCAGCGAGCTTCTGGCCTGGCGCGCAGATGACCTTGCTGCGCCCGGCCTGGTGGAGGCGCTGAGTGACGCCGGCGTCATCCTGCTGCACCCCCACCGCCGCAATCTCAGCCCAGATCTGGCCATGGGACTGACGGCGGCTGACGCGGCGCTGGCGGCCAGTGGATCGCTGGCGCTCGTCCCTGCTCCGGGACGTTCGTGGCTGCCCGCTCTCATCCCCATCCACCATGTCATCCTGCTGCCCACCAGCCGCATTCATCAGGATTTGCGGGCCTGGCGGCGCGCGCGTCCGCACGACGCGGCTCGGGCGCTGATCATCTCCGGACCCAGCTTCAGCGATGACATCGAATTGCACAAGCACTACGGCATGTTCGGGCCTCGCCACATTCATCTCATTCTCTTTGACGAATGATCCGCCCGGACCGCATCCCCCCCAGAATCAAATTTGACAAGCCCCCGGAGCCTGAGTATAATGCTCGCCAATCGAAGGAAATTCGTCCTTTCACCACTACCTATCGAATAAAACTAATGCTCTTCGGCATCAGCCTGATTGTCCTCGTTATCATTATTGTGCTCCTCGCTCTTATTAGCGGCCAGGAGCCGATACCGGTTGGACAGAAGGCGGATGCCAGACGACGAAGACGTTAGAAAGCATCTCAGACGAAGTACAAGCCCTCTTCCAACCGGAAGGGGGTTTTTTAATTGTCAATGGCCAATTGTCAATGATTGATGAACAATGATGGATCCACTGCAAAAAGGCCATTTCACCACGGAGACACGGAGGACACGGAGATAATAGTGGTAGTTCACAGAGAAATTCCTCTCCAAGTCTCACCTTTTTCTTCCTCCGTGCGCTCTGTGCCTCCGTGTTGAAGGTTTTTTCAGTATAGCCAATGATTAAAGGCGGAATCAGCGTGGTTATCACTTTAATCATTACTCATCAATCATTGAACTGACATGTTTGAGCGGAAGGCTGATAGTCCGCCTCGCCGCAGGTTGTTTCCAACAATATCCAATATCATTCGAGGCAATGAGGCCTTCAGCCAACCGCAGCAGCGCAGCGGGAAGTTGAAGGCCCTTCTTTTTTGACAGTTCGAAGTTCACAGTTTGCGCTGTTTACTGTTTACTGCTTACTGGCATACTGCTCACTAATTCCCTCTCACTCTCAGGAGAAGACAATGAAGCGAACAGGCGCACAAATCGTTTGGGAAGCGCTCACCCGCGAGGGCGTTGACCTCGTGTTCGGACACCCAGGCGGTGCGATTCTGCCCGTTTACGACGCCATGCCCCAGTATCCGGTGCGGCACATCCTCGCCCGTCACGAACAAGGCGCGGGCCACATGGCCGATGGCTACGCCCGAGCCACCGGCAAAGTCGGCGTCGCCATCGCCACCTCGGGCCCGGCCGCCACCAACCTGGTCACCGCCCTGGCCACGGCCATGATGGACTCGGCGCCCATCGTCGCCATCACCGGCCAGGTGCCCACCGACCTGCTTGGCAATGACGCTTTTCAGGAAACCGACGTCACCGGCGTCACCCAGGCCGTGACTAAACACAATTATCTGGTCACCGATGTCAAAGACCTGGCCCGGATTCTGAAGGAAGCGTTCCACATCGCCCGCA
>JALWDV010000810.1 GCA_027036755.1 Anaerolineae bacterium | reverse complement strand
GCAAGGCGTTAGCCGAAGCGGGGGGAGGCCGGGAGGGGGGCTTGTTGCCAGGCCAAATTTGAAGTTGTTGGCCCCCTGTCCTTTGGCGTTTTTGGGGATTTCGTTGTACACTGAGTTGAGAAGGCGCATTTTATCACCTTCGCGCCTTCATATTTTCGCGCCATCGTTACAATTGTCGGGAAGGCGTTTTATACAATTTTTGCTTTGATACATTTGTCAAAGCCCATTCAACCCTATCGAGAAATTTATATGACCGAACAAAAACGTCTGAAATCCGCGCTCTTCGTGGATTTCGACAATATCTATCTGGGGCTGCGTCAACTGGATGAGGACGCAGCGGAGCAATTCGCATCCAATCCTGCGCACTGGCTGAAATGGCTGGAGGAGGGTATGCCGGGCATGACCGGGCCCGAGGAGATGGAGCATCGCAAGCGGGACATTCTCATCCGCCAGTGTTATCTGAATCCCAGGGGATTTCAGCAATATCGCCCCTATTTCACCCGTTCCGCTTTTTCTGTGGTGGATTGTCCCTCGTTGACTTCGCAGGGGAAGAACAGCGCCGACATCTACATGGTGATGGATATCCTGGACACGCTGGATCATCCCACGCACTTCGATGAGTTCATCATCCTCTCCGGCGATTCCGATTTCATGCCCGTAATGCTGCGGCTGCGGGAATATGATCGCCGCACCACCATCCTTTCGGCCGGGCCCGCGGCCGCCGCGTTCATCGCCGCCGCCGATCTGATCATCAGCGAGGATGTGTTCATCGAGCACGCGTTGGGCGTGGGCGGAGAAGAGGGCCGCAAGGGGGCCAATGGCGTCGCGGTCACATCCACCGCCACGCCTGAGCTGCTGGACGCCATGGCCGAAAAGCTCTACGCCGAGGCCAGCGCCAACGGCGAGATTCTGGCCACGGATCTGCCCAAGCTCTATCGCACTTTCCCCGAGTTTCGACGAGATAGCAACTGGCTGGGGTTTTTCTCTCTGCGGGCGCTCACCACGCACCTCACCCAGCGGCATCCCAACCTGCGCATCACCGAGGGGGATCCCTGGCGGGTGACGGTGGCTCTGCCTCGCAAGCGCAGCAAGTCCAAACGTCAGTCCGCCGAACGTCAGCCGCAGCCCAGTTCTGAAGAGCGTTTGCGCAAGCGCATTCTGGACCTGGTGCGCAAGCTGGTGGGCGAATCCGGCGAGCCCATCCTCATGGGCCGGGCCGCACAGGATGTCATCAATCAGCTAGGCGACAAGGTGCTGCGCAGCCATTGGGCCGGCGCGGGCACATTCAAGAATCTTTTGCAAAGCGAGGATGATTTGGGTTTCGAGATCGCCACCTCGCCCTCGCCCGGCTATCTCTACGATCCCGAACGACATTCCTTGCCCCGGGATGAGGAGGCCGCCAAGAAGAAGGATGAGATGCCGCCCAAGCTGGCTGAGTTCGCCAAGCGCATCAGTCAGATCACCGGCGCGCCTTATCTCACGCCCAGGCAGTATGCGGTGCTGTTCACGGCGCTGGCCGAGGATCTGAAAGAGCATCCCTACCATCTCACGTCCACCTCCAAGGCTGTGCGCGATCGCGTCATCGAGCAGGGCGAGGCCATTTCGCGGGCGAATATCAACAATGTGCTCAAGGGCATCGCCTACGCCAAGCATCGGTTCAGCAAGCGCGATACGCCCCAGAGTCTGGCTCGCATCTACCGCTCCTACGTTCTTTCTCGCTGCGACGACGCCGAACTCGAGCTTTCGCGGGAGGAAAAGCGGATGCTGCGGGAATGGATCGAAAGCGGCCTGCGCGAACTGGAGAAGAAGAAAGCCGAGAAGAAGAACGGCGATGGCAATGCTGCCGAATCGACGGCGTTGGTCAAGGCGACGTCCGAGGACTCTGCTGCGGAAGGGAAGAAGAAGTCTCGAAAGTAGAAATCGACGAGGCGGCGTTCATCCCAGGATGTGCGCCGCTTTTTTGAATCGCAACGATGGAGTTACATGCTGATTGACTGACAAATCTCGTTGCGCCGCCTCACTCGTCGAATAAATTCGGTTCCACGGGCGTTCCGCCGCCCGTCCCCCTGCGGGGACGGTGCTTTCCTCGTCAAAAGGGGCGC
>JALWDV010000809.1 GCA_027036755.1 Anaerolineae bacterium | reverse complement strand
CCGCCGCCACAGTCCGCACCGCCCGGCCCGCATGGCTCGTACCGATGCCCGCTGGGGTCGGTGTAGCGGAGGGGGTTGTTCAACACATACGCATAGCGGTTGAGGGCCTGGGGCGCGGCAGGGTAGGGAACCAGGGTGTCGGCCTGGGTGAAGCGCCCGAGCATCGGGTCGTACCAGCGGGCGCCGTCACCTCCCCCGCGGGCGGGGGAGGCCGGGAGGGGGCCGCCCCAGCGCCTCCTCGTGATACTGCCCGGTGTAGCGTTTGGTTGTCAAGGTGCTGAACGGGCCGCCGCGGGCGTCGCCGAAGGGATGGTAATACTGCTGGCTCTGGACCGTCCCCGCCTGATCGACGAGGGTCGAGGTGGAGCCAAGATGATCTGACAGCATATAGAATACACCGTCATCACCGCCGTGTCCAGTCCGGCGCAGGGCCAGGGGGCCGGGGGGGCCAGGAAAACTGGCAGGGGCTCAGTCTTCCGAACCCCGCAGACGCCATACGGGATTCCCGCCGTTATCGAACAACATGGTCTCCTCCTGCGTCACGACATTGACCTTATAAATTCGTCCTGGGCCGATATCCCACCAACCAGGAGAACAATTTCCCTTCGGACAGCGATGGAAAACTATCCACTGCCCATCGGGAGAAAAAGAGGCAGCCGGCGGCCATGAAAAAGCGCCACGCTCGTACCACCTTTTCACATTCACCAGTTCCTGATCCTCCGTCCCATCAGGGCGCATCAATCGAATGCTGTTTACATCGGTATAGGCAATCCACTTGCCATCGGGAGAAAAGGCGGGGGCGCGGTAGGGCGACTGGAGGTCGTTATTCGTGATATCGAGGGTCTTCAAAATCCGCAGTTCCGAGGTGACCGTATCCAGCAGAACGATTTCCGTCTTCACAGGCCGATTCATTTTGCGTTCAGTGCGACTGAAAACGATGAAATTCTCGAAGGCCGGGTTCGTTCCCAATTCGAGGTCCCTGGTCTCCTCCAGGTAATCCTTTACCAATCGGCACCATTTGAAATTGATCCTGACCAGGTGTTTACTGTCCTCACCGCCGCGAACCACGGCGATGATATCATCCGTGCCAGGCACGGAACCCATTTCCCACACCCAAAATCGTGGACATTCTTTGATATAATCGTTACCTTTGGTGAAAAAGGTTTTCCCCCATGGCCCAATCCACAACAGGTAATTGGCGCCCTTCCCACCCCACCACAACCTCGATGGGGGTTCTTCAATCTCTACAAGGCCGCTCCCATCGGGATGGATGAACCCCATGAAATCATCCGAGACAAAGGCAATTTCTCGGTCGGGTATGGGCGTATCGAAACGTTCTGGCGGAAGTGAAATACAACCAACCAATACAGAGATGCTCAATAATAGCGCCGAAAAGAGTATCCAATGATTCGTGTGCTTCATGGTAACCTCGTCGTCCTGCCATGGCAGGAATAAGAGAGATGCTAAGGGTGATAAACAATCATGATGCGATTGCGCAAGCCTAACCAGATGACAGGCTGCGACCACGCCCAATTACCTTTACGGAAGTTTTCGCCTGTATCAAAATTCTGCCATGGCATGGGTTTTACCTCGTTTTCCGTCACGGCTGGATTCAGATAATAAACCGTGTCGGTTTTCTTGTCATATCCAACCACATTGACGTAATGCCCTCGCACAGGGCCAAACATGACCAGGGTGGTGACCGGATAGCCTTTCTGCAATGCGTCGATGAGCTCATCCTGCGAGGCGTCCATCCGAACCTCTGCCCGATACGCGATGCCTTCTTTGGCGGCATTTTCGTTGAATGCCTTGGCCAGCCACTCGGGACGCGTTGCGCCCCCATAAAGCCAGCGGGTCAACGGCATGTGAATGTCATTCTGCGTCCACTTTTTACTCGTCGTCGCATTCAAGATCATGGCCACGCTGGTCGGGCCGCAAGAGAAAGCGTCTTGCTGGGAGCAATGGGGGGCTTCCCACCATTGCTTGTTTTTGCCCAGCGCCCAATAAATCTGAGAAACATTTCGTGGAGCTCTTTGCACACCTCTGCTAGGCAGCTTGCCTCCTGGTGAGGACGATCCACCACGCCCGCCACCACCGTGGCCCCCAC
>JALWDV010000808.1 GCA_027036755.1 Anaerolineae bacterium | reverse complement strand
CTACAAAACAGCGCCGGATAAATCCGGCTAGCCCCGCAGGGGCGCTGTTTCTAGCCGGGGGACTTCATCCCCCGGCGCTGGCGGCGGGCGCGAAGCGCCCCGCCCATGAATGGATCATTTTAACTTTCCAACTCATTTTTGGACACACCCTTATCGGCGTCCCAGAGCCTCCTCATCCAGTCGACGGAAGAAGGACAGCATGTATTCGTGGCGCTCTTGGGCCATGCGCCGCGCGGTCTCGGTGTACATGCTTTCGGCCAGGCCCGCCAGCTTGCACAAAAGCTCATGGCCCGGCGTGTAATCCCGCTCGCCGCCGTGAGCCTGGCGATAGGCCCGGCGGTCGGGCCCGATGCTGCGTTCGAGTACGGGCAGGGGCGCGGTCCACAGACGGTTGCCATGGGTCCCCGCGTAGGCGAAGACCCGGGCCACGCCAATGGCTCCGATGGCGTCCAGCTTGTCCGCGTCGTTCAGGCATCGGGCCTCCAGGGTGGCGGGTTCGGGGGGCTGGCTGAAGCGATGCGCTTCGATGCAGTGGGCCACCGCGTCCGCGAAGTCGGGCGGGGCGTCGCTCAGCAGCTCGCTGGCCCGCCGCGCGCCGGCCAGGTGATGATCGCTGCGTTCATCCGCGAGGTCGTGGAGCAGGGCCGCGGTGCGGACGATGGCTGCGTCTGCGCCCTCGGCCCGGGCGATGTGGACAGCCAGCCGGGTCACGCGCAACACGTGATCAAAGGCGTGGGCCGCGTCCGCGTTTTCGTAGAGGGTTCGGGCGAATTCGATGGTGATTTCGGGCATGGCGGTGGGGTGAGAGGCGGGTGGGCGAAAAATCCCTTGTTACGTCATTCCGACGACCGAAGGGAGGAGGAATCTCCTCGTTAGCATGGGGATTTCTCGGTCGCTGCGCTCCCTCGAAATGACGTAGGAGAGACGTAATGCGTGATACGTGATGCGTGATACGTGATGCGTGACGACCTCACGCATTACGCATCACGCCCGTTGCAGACTCGCCCGACGCTGGTTTTGCCAACCTTCAGCAATCAGCAAGCGTTCTATCTTTCAGAACAGCGGTCGCAATGACATTCTAACAGGCGTTTTGTGTTGTGCTATAATTTCCAGGCGCCACGCATTGCCGCAAGGCGCGGCCGCGTCGCATCCGTTGCAGATAACGCCTTTTATCGGTATGGTTCAGATCGTCCTTCCTGCATCTTTACAATTTCATGTGGTCGACGCCTGGCAAAGCACGTCAAACGTAAATCGTCAAACGTCAAAACGTGGCGAAAAAGGCTCTTTTTTACGTTTGACGTATGACGTTTGACGGAGAAATTGTAAAGATCGTTTTGAATGAGAATGAACCATGCCCTTTTATCCATTCGCGCGGTGAATTCATGCCCAACATCCTGCTGCAAAACGCCACCATCGTCACCCTCAATGATAGCGATGACATCCTGACCGGGGCTTCGCTGGCCATCAGCGATGATCGCATCGCTGCCATTGGCGAGACGCCCGCGGATTTCCGGCCCGACGAGGTCATCGATCTCTCGGGCAAGATCGTCACGCCCGGATTGTACAACGCGCACACCCATGCGGCCATGGTCTTTTCGCGCGGTTACGCCGAGGATATGCCCCTGGATCGCTGGTTCAACGAGGGCGTCTGGAAGCTGGAATCCGCGCTGACGCCGGAGATGGTGCGCTGGGGCGTGCGTCTGGCCATGATCGAGATGATCCGCGGGGGCGTTATCGGCTTCGCCGATCACTACTTCTACATGGACGAGGTGGCGCAGGCGGTCATCGAAAGCGGAATGCGGGCGAATCTTGCCTGGGCGGTGTTCGGGCATGAGGGGGGCGAGGTGGGCGTCACCGTGCCCGAGACGGTGGATTTCGTCAGGCGATACAGCGGAGCCGCGGATGGACGGCTGCGGGCCATGTTCGGGCCGCATTCCCCCTATCTTTGCAGCGATGAATTTCTGGCCCGCACCGCGGCGGTGGCTGTGCGCGAGGGCATCGGCATTCACATTCACGCGGCCGAGACCGCGGGCCAGGTGGAGGCGTCTCTGGCCGAGTATGACATGACTCCCATCGAGCTCCTGCACGACCGCGGGTTGTTCGAGACCCACACGATTGTGGCCCACGCCATCCACTCGAATCCCATCGACATCGCCATCCTCGCCAGCTCCGATGTGAACGTGACCCATTGTCCCAGCACGCATCTGCGCTACGCCATGGGCGTCACGCCCGTGCCCGAGATGCTGGCCGAGGGCGTGAATGTGGCGTTGGGCACGGACGGCGCGGGCAGCAGCGTCGCCTACAACCTGTGGCGAGAGATGCGGCTGGCTGTGGTCATGCAGCGTCAGGCCCGCAACGACCCCGAGGCCCTGGGCGGCCTGACGCCTCTGCGCATGGCTGCTCGCAACGGCGCCCGGGCGTTGAATTTCCGTGAGAGCGGCGTGCTGGCCCCGGGCTATCAGGCCGATCTCATCGTCATCGACGCTGCTCAGCCCCATTATCAGCCCGTCCACAGCGTGGCCGCGGCCCTGGTGTGGAGCACCGAACCCGCGGATGTGCAGGATGTGATGGTGGCCGGGCGCTGGCTGATGCGAAATCGACGATTGCTGACTTTGGACGAGGCCGAGATTCTGGAACGTTTCGACGAGGCCCTGGCCGAAATGATGGCGAAGCCGCTGGCGCAATTCAAGAAATATGAGGTGGATGAATCGGGCTCAGAAATAGACCATAAATTTTGACACAGGTTGGGGTATGCCTTACAATGTTTTGGTTGACCGCCCGGCGCGAAACAGCCCTGCTGGCGGTCATTTTTAGCGCAGTGCAGCGTTTTTCAGCCACCTCTTGTAATTTGCCCAGCGTCCGTTTAACGCGGCGCTGATTATCATTGCATATTCTTTGGAGGACAGATGAAGGTTTACAGCAGCGACAAGATCCGCAATATCGCATTGATGGGGCATAGCGGCTCGGGCAAGACCATCCTGGCCGAGGCTATGATCCACGCCACCGGAGCCACCAATCGCATGGGGCGCGTGGAGGATGGCTCCACCATCTCCGACTGGGATGATGAGGAAATCAAACGCTCGCAGTCCATCAACACCAGTCTGATTCCCTGCGAATGGTCGGGCCACAAGATCAACGTGCTGGATACGCCCGGTTTCCCCGATTTCATCGGCGACGTCATCAGCGCCTTGCGCGTGTCTGAGGCTGGCGTCGTGGTGCTGGACGCGGTTTCGGGCATCGAGGTGGGCACCGAGCTGGCCTGGCAGCAATTGATGCAGGAGAATAAGCCCCGGTTCATTTTCGTCAACAAGATGGATCGCGATAACGCCAATTTCCAGCGGGTGCTGGATGCGCTGAACAACACGTTCGAGGGCAATTTCGTGCCGGTGTTGCTGCCCGTGGGCGCCGAGGGCGACTTCAAGGGCGTGGTTTCCGTCATCGAGGGCAAAGCCTACATGGGGCCCGAGGCCAAACCGGGCGAGGTTCCCGCGGACATGCAGGACGCGCTGGAGGAGGCCAATCTGGCCATCGTCGAGGCCGCTGCCGAGAGCGATGACGATCTGCTGATGAAGTATCTCGAGGGCGAGGAGCTGACGCCCGAGGAGGTCTTCAATGGCCTGAAGAGCGCGGTGCTCTCGGGCGAGGTGATCCCGGTCATGAGTGGCGCCGCGGCCAGGGAGATCGGCATCCGCACCGCCATGGACCTGATTCTCTCTCTGGCTCCTTCTCCTGTCGAGGCCGCCCCCTATCCCGCTGTCATCGATGGCCAGGAAGGCGAGCTTCCCGGCGATCCCGATGGCGTCACCGCTGCGCTGGTGTTCAAGACTATCGCCGATCCTTATGTGGGACGCATCACCCTGTTCCGGGTGTTCAACGGCAGCGTCAAGACCGATTCCCGGCTCTACAATGTGAACAAGGAGAGCGAGGAGCGGATGGGGCATATCTTCACCCTGATGGGCAAGGAGCAGGTCAAGGTCGATCTTGTGCCCGCAGGCGATATCGCGGCCGCGGCCAAGCTGAATGTGACGGCCACCGGCGACACCCTGGTGGAGAAGGGTTCGAATATCCTCATTCCGCCGCCCAAATTCCCCAACCCGCTTTACGCCGTGGCTATCAAGCCCGTCTCCCAGGCCGATAGCGCCAAGATCAGCGGCGCACTCAATCGTCTGGTGGAGGAAGACCCCACCCTGCGCTGGTACAATGACACCTCCATCCACCAGATGGTGCTGATGGGCATGGGCGATGTGCATATCACCATCGCGGTCAATCGTCTGAAGAGCAAGTTCGGCGTCAATGTCACCACCGACATGCCCAAGGTGCCTTATCGCGAGACGGTTTCTCGCACCGCGACCGCGGCTTATCGCCACAAGAAGCAGACCGGCGGCGCGGGCCAGTTCGCCGAGGTGCACATGCGCGTCGAGCCGGGCGATCAGGACACCGATTTGGAGTACACCTGGGAGGTGTTTGGCGGCGCGATTTCATCCACCTTCATGCCTTCCATCGAGAAGGGCATTCGTCAGGTGATGAAGGGTGGCGTGCTGGCCGGGTATCCTGTGGTAGGCGTCAAGGTTGCGGTGTATGACGGCAAGGAGCATCCGGTGGATTCCAAGGACATCGCCTTCCAGATTGCGGGCCGCGAGGCTTTCAAGAAGGCGTTCCAGGAGGCCGGGCCCATCTTCCTCGAACCCATCTACAAGGTGGAAGTCACCGTGCCCGAGGAGTACATGGGCGATATTTTGGGTGATCTGAACACCCGCCGGGCCCGGGTGCTGGGCATGGACAATGTGCGCGGCAAGAGCATCATCACCGCCGAGGCTCCTTATGCTGAGCTGCTGCGCTATGCCAACGATCTGCGCTCCATCACCCAGGGGCGCGGCATTTACAACATTGAATTCCTGCGTTACGAGCCTGTGCCGCAGCATCTTTCCCAGGCCATCATCGATGAGGCCAAACGGGAGAAGGAAGAGGAGTAATCCGCTCCTCCTCGCAGTTTATCCTGACCGGGGGCCTTCGGGCCTCCGGTTTTCTTTTGGACGAGGGTGGGGTATAATGTGTTCGTTGTAACTAATTCCGGCGTTTGCGTTTTCATTTCAGGTTCTTTTGGATTTCTGGGGGTGAGATGCCGGGCGGATTCGCAATCCGGCGGGCCTGGCAAAGCCAATGCCCCCTGAAATCCTGTTGAACCTCTTTCAAATGGAGGTGGCACCAATGAACTATGGTGAGATTTTTGCCGACACGTTGAGGTTGATCTGGCGCAGGAAGAAATTGTGGGTGATAGCCTGGCTGGGCTTGGCTTTGATGATGGTGGCCATGGCGATCTACATGATCAGCATTTTCGGCGTTCAGAGTATTTTTCTGCCGATGGTGATGAGCCAGGCCGCTTCTCCTGATGAAATGGGGTCGATGATGGGCCCGGCCTTGCTACGCATGGGCATTGTGTTGTTTTTGTCTGCGATTTTCTTTGGGGTTGGGTACTTTACCAACCTCATCGCCCGCGGCGGCGGCATTAGCGAGGCGGGCGCAGCCTGGGAGGGCGACGCGGTGCATGTGCGCCGAGGGTTGAGCGCGGGACTGCGCAAGGCTCCTGCGCTTTTTCTTCTGGACTTGCTTTGGGGATTGCCTAGCTTGCTGCTGGGCGCGTTGTCAGTGGTGTTGATGGCGTCCAGTTTTGCGCCTTTCTTCTCGGCCTTGCAAAATGGCGGGGATATGGATGGGGATGCGGCGTTCAGGGTGTTTGGCAGCCTCATGGGCGGCGCCATGCTTATCATCTGCCTGGGGTGGTTGTACAGCATCTTCCGCGGCATCATCTCCCCTCTTATGTATCAGTCTGCGGTCATCGGTCGCAAGTCGCTGCCGGCAGCCATCGCCGAAGGCTGGCGTCTGGCCGTGTCTCATATCGGCCCCATGTTCATCTTTTGGCTTCTGCTGATGGCCGCTTCTCTGGCGGTGAGCGTTGTGATGCAGGTTCTTCTGACGCCCCTGAGCATGTTGTTGATGGGGCCGTGGATGCAGATGGTGAACAGCCTGGACAGTCAGGCTCCCGTTGCCGCGCCCGGGCCCGCCTCCTGGATTCTGACTGGCGTTGTCGGCCTGGGCTTTGGCGTGATCATGTGGCTTTCGATGAGCATTTTGCAGGCCATCACACTCACGCTGTACGCCCGGGTCTACCAGGAGCTGCGGCGGGATGAGGCGGCGGCCAGCCTTGCGCCAGAGAATGAGAGCTTGTTCCGTAAATAGAACGCAGATGACGCAGAAAAAGCTGATCTACGCAGATGAAAACAGATAAAATCAGGATAATCTGCGATAATCTGCGGGCATCAGATGTGTCTGCGTTCCATTTTCATTCCTTATCGGCGTGCAGCCGCTCATGGCGTCTGCTATGAAAATAAACTCTCCCACGTCATTTCGAGGGAGCGCAGCGACCGAGAAATCCCCTTGCAGACGAGGAGATTTCTCCTCCCTACGGTCGTCGAAATGACGTAACAAAGGATTTTAGTCCGT
>JALWDV010000807.1 GCA_027036755.1 Anaerolineae bacterium | reverse complement strand
TAACGCCACCTAACGCCAGATAACGCCACATAACGCACATAACTCCACATGACGCCCCACAGCGCCACATAGCGCCACATAACGCTACATAACGCCACATAACGTCACATAACGTCAAATATGATAAAGGGGGGGGACAAACAACGCCACATAACGACACAGAACGATACATAACGACAAATAACGAAACATAACGCCACATAACGCTACATAACGCCACACAACGCCACACAGCGCCACATTACGCCACATAGCGCCACATATCGCCACATAACACCACATCACACCACATAACACAACATAACACCTATTACACCACATGACACCACATAATACTAGATAACGTGAAGAAACGTCAAATGTCGTCACGTAACATCACATGACGTCAGATAACGTGACATAACATCACATAACGTTACATAACGCCAGGTAACGCCACATAACGCCGAATAACGACACATAACGACATATAACGCCACATAACACCACATAACGCCACATAAGGCCACATATCGCCACAAAACTCCACATAGCCCCACATAACGTCACATCACGTCACATAACGCCGCCTAACACCACATATCAGCAAATAACACCACATAATACCACATAACAGCCATAACACCACATGACACCGCCTAACACCACATAACGTCAAATGACGTCACATAACAATACATAACGCCACATAACGCGAAATAACACCGCATAATACCACATAACACCCGTAATACCACATGACACCACCTAGCACCACATGACGTCAAATAACATCAATTAGCGTCACATAACGCCACATAACGGCACATAACGTCACATAACGATACATAACATCACATAACGTTACATAACGCCACGTAAAGTCACCTAACGCCACATCACGCCACATAGCGCACATGACTCCACGTGACGCCACATCACGCCACATAACACCGTATAACGCCACATAACGGCACATAACGGCACATAACGCCAAATAACGCCGCATAACACACCATATCACCACATAACACCATATAAAATCACATATAACCACATAACACAACATAACGCCACATAACAAAACATAACGCCATGTAACGCCTCATCACGCCTAATAACGCCACATAACGCCACATATCACAACATAGCACAACATAACGCCACATAACACCACATGACACCACATAACATCACATAACGTCAGATAACGTCACATGACAGGATATAACGTTACATAACGTCACATCTCGTCACATAACGCGCATAACACCACATATCAGCAAATAACACCACATAACACCACATAACAGCCATAACACCGCATGACACCGCCTAACACCACATAATCTCAAATGACGTCACATACCAGTACTTAACGCCACATAAGGCGACATAACACCGCATAGTACCACATAACACCCATAACACCACATGACACCACATAGCACCACGTAACGTGAAATAACATCAATTAACGTCACATAACGCCACATAACGCCACATAGCGCCACATCACGCTACGTAACGGCACATAACGCCTCATAACGGCACATAACGCCACATAACGATACATAACATCACATAACGTTAAATAACGGCATGTAAGGTCACCTAACGCCAAATCACGCCACATAGCGCATTTGACGCCACGTGACGCCAAATAACGCCAAATAACACAACATATCACCACATAACACCATATAACACCACATAAAACCACATAACACCACATAACGCCACATAACGCCACATAACGCCACATAACGCCACATAACGCCAAATATCGCCTCATCACGCCACATAACGCCACATTACGCCACATATCACAACATAGCACAACATAACGCCACATAACACCACATGACACCACATAAGACCACATATCGTCAAATAATGTCAAATGTAGTCACATAACATCACATAACGTAAGATAACGTCACATAACAGGATATAACGTTACATAACACCACATAACGCCACATAACGCCACATGACATCACATGACGTCACATAGCATCACATAACGCCACATCACGCCACATAACGCCACATATCACTACATAACACCACATAACACCACATAACACCCATAACACCACATGACACCACATAACACCACATACCGTCAA
>JALWDV010000806.1 GCA_027036755.1 Anaerolineae bacterium | reverse complement strand
CCCCTCCCCCGATACTCGCTGCGCTCGTGTTCGGGGGAGGGAGATGCTCATCTGCTACACAAATTGGCAAAGCGATGGGCTCCTCCCCCTGCAAGGCGGCAGCCGAAGCGGGGAGAGGCCGGGAGGGTGGCTTGTCTCCGAACCAAATTTGAAATTGCTGCTCGTGTTTTCATTTGATGACGATTTCGCTTAAACTATGGCATGATGATGGTTCAAATCGTCCTTCCTGCATCTTTACAATTTCAATGTGGTCAACGCCTGGCAAAGCGCATCAACGTAAAGCGTGGCGGAAAAGCCTTTTTGACGTTTGACGTATGACGTTTGACGGGGAAATTGTAAAGATCGTTTTGAATGAGAATGAACCATGCCCATTTTATCCGTGTTTCCTCCTATCCGTGTCGAGTAAACAGGGCTACGTTGGCAGTTACTGAAAATGGTTCAAACGCTCTCCCTCCCCCATTCCCCCGCGATGCCATTATGAAAAGAATTTTCGCACTGGCCCTTTTGATTCTGATTGCAGTCGTTGCGTTTACGGGGTGCAGCGCTTTCCCCATGTCGGACGTTGACATCCAGGTGACGCCAGCGCTGACGCCTCTGATTTCGGCTGACGTCAGTGCAGCGCCAGCAGAAACGCCCCAGAGCGAGGCTCCGGCCGAGAGCGCCGGCGCGGCTCCCACGCCCGCGCAGATCATCATCGGAGCGGAAGTCCCCTCCGCCCGGCGCACCCCCATCATCATCCATGTGCCGGTCACGCCAGCCCCGGCTGTCGCGGTCGGGCAGGCTACGCCTGAGGCCGCGCCCGTCTTGGAAGAAAGCGCACCCGCCGCCAACGTTGCGACCCCTCCCTCGGCCGCGGCTTCGGGCGCGGCCACGCCGCCTGAGGCGCCCCCCATCCCCACCTCCGAGCCAGCCGTGGAAGAGGAAGAGACGGCCGCCAAAGCGGAAGCGCACCAGGGCGTCCCTGTCTCGCTGGACGACACCCTCAACATCCTGGTGGTGGGCTCGGATGAACGGCATACAGGCCAGCCCTGGCGCTCCGACGTGATCATGGTCGTTTCCGTCGATTACGTCAATCGCCAGGTGGGCGTCATCTCCTTCCCCCGGGATCTCTACGTCGACATCCCCACCGTGGGCAAAAACCGCATCAACACCGCCACCTTCTTTGGCGGCGTCAACCATTATCCCCATGGCGGCGACATCGGTCTGCTGAAAGCCACCCTGGCCCAGAATTTCGACATCCGCATCGACCACTACGTCAAATTCAACTTCGAGACATTCAAGGATATGATCGACGCGCTGGGCGGCATCGACATCGTAGTGGATTGCCCCATCACCGGCAGATTTCCGGTGGAGCCGGGCAGCAAAGAGCTGGTGTGGCAAACCCTGTCCGCGGGCAAATATCACATGGATGGCGAATTCGCACTGCGCTACGTGCGAGAACGCAAAACCACCAGCGACGTGGACCGCAACCGACGTCAGCAGCGGGTGCTCATCGCCATGCGCAAGCGGGCCCGGGAGATCAACATCGTGCCCCGCATCCCCGCCCTTTACGACGCCATGCGCGACAACATCGAAACCGACCTGGGCCTGACCGACATCATCGCCCTGACCCGCCTGGGCCTGCAAATCGACACCAACGATGTGCACGGCTTCAACATCGGCTACAAGGAAGTCGATAGCTGGACCACGCCGGGCGGCGCGGCGGTGCTCAAGCCCGACATGGCCAAAATCCAGGAAGGCATCCGCACCCTGTTCAGCAAACCCAGCATCCTGAAGAATCCCAGCAAGCCCAGAAACTGCCGCTGAGCTGAAGCAGGCTTCGCGGGCCAGACGCCTGCCGGCACCGATGAAACTGCCTGGCGGCCAGGGCGGAGCGAGAATCCAGTCCCGTAATGCGTGATGCGTGATGCGTGATGACCTCACGCATTACGAATCACGAATCACGCCCATTGCAGAATCGCCCAACGTGGGCTTTGCCAACATTCAGCAACCAGCGATCATCCTATTTACGGAACAGTCCAACGGCGGGCGAGCCCGCGCCGATACCGATGAAAATGCCTCGCGGCCAGGACAGCGCGGGCAGCCAGGCCCGTAATGCGTGATTCGTGATG
>JALWDV010000805.1 GCA_027036755.1 Anaerolineae bacterium | reverse complement strand
CATAGCACACCTCCTAGTTTTGATGTGCCTTCTATTCTACCTCAATTGTTAAAGTTCCATGGGGTGCGTTTGCTCCCCCCGCATTTTTGCGCAAAATTCAGGTGTCAGGTTAATTCAAGCGAAAACGACCTTAGCAGTTACCAAAAATCAAACAAAAAATCTGTGAAATCCGTGCAATCTGTGGTGAAAAAGGCCGTTTCGAGTGGCCAAAATAGTTTTCGCCAGACTCCAGTGAGTAATAATTGTCATCTTGCGTTCCAGTTCCATGAAAAATATGAAGATGCCCATTTGACATTGTTAAATTTTTGACAGCATCTAAATGAAACAAAATAAACATCCTCCGGGATGCAATGAAGTCCAACTAAAGCATGGTTGCCTCATGTTGGACGGAGCTAATGGCAAAACCGGCCCGGCGGACGCATCCGTGCGACCCAAATAAGTTCGAAATCATTTGGTTTTCGGACATCAAAATTAGCAAGGTCTCACGGATGGACGTCTGTTGACCGGTTTTTTTGCAAAATTAACCTACGCATTATCGGGGCTGTCTTCTGAAAGCGCTCTATGCCAGAAACTCCCCTTTCAATTCAATGCTTCAATTGCGGGGACTTGCAGCATCGAAGAAAAAATCCACGGACAAAAGTCCCTTGCCGAGTCTGGCAACCAATCCCCTGCCCCTAATCCGGACAAGCCGGAACCCAAAAAGCTGATCTCACGCAAAGTCGCCAAGGCGCCAAGTTTTTTCTTTGCCTCTTTTTTACTTTGCGGCTCTGCGTCTTTGTGTGGGACATTTTCTTGCCCAGTAGGCCAAGATTCTATTGATAAAGCGCTAACTCGTACTGATATTTTGGCTTTCCTGAAAAAAGGCCACGAAGACACGAAGATACGAAGGCGCGAAGGAAAAAGATAAGGTTGGGAGAGGATTTTCTCCGGAAACCCCCTTATTTTTTCTCTGAGTCTTCCGTGTCTCCGTGTTGGGAAACCTTTTTGCAGTGCATCCATTTTTGTGGAGTCAAGTAGTATGAAACGACATGTCATGCCTCTCTTTGTTTTGATATCAGTGATCACCCTTTTGTTGACACTGACCTCCACCCCGGGGCTGGCTGCGCCTGCATCCGATTCTGATCCATCACGCATGACGGAGCCGCAGCGACGCGGCCAGGGCAACGCGCTCGATTCCCATCCAGAAGAGGCCCGTCAACCGAGCGCCTTAATGACCCATGCCTGCGACGCTGGCGATGTCGGCGGCGCGGTGTATCTTGAACTCCCCCTGAATGGCGCGACCCTGAACACCTATGGCGTTCAGGATAGCAATGAACCGGGGGTGCAAGGGGTGACGGTAACCGTCATCGGCAGCGACGGATCCGTCACCACGGTGCAAACCGACGACGGTGGCAATTGGAGCGTCTCCTCCCCCGCCTTTCCCGTGCGGGTGGAGTTTGCTCCCCTGGCGGGCCTGGCCGAAAGCCCTCTTGGGACCGATTCATTTACCTCCGTCCAGTTTGTCGACAGCAGCCGCTGCGATGTCAATCTGGGTGTGCATGAGCCCCACGACTACGCAGATACCGCCAATCCTAATGTGGTCACGCCCCGATACATCAACAACAAGCCGGATGCGACCGATCCCAAGGACGTGTTGGTCCGTTTTCCCTATAACGCCTCGGGATCGCCCGAATCCCTCAACACCTATCTGGCCACCAAGTCCCAGATTGGCAGCGTATGGGGCATCGCCTACAATCGCTCCCAAGATAAGGCTTATGCCGCGGCCTTTGTCAAACGCCATGTGGGCATGGGGCCCGGCGGCATCGGCGCCATTTATGCCGTCGAAAACGCCAACACCGCCTCCCCTTCCCCGCCCTCCCTGTGGCTGGATATGACCACCCTGGGAGTGAATTTCGGGTCCATTCCCGACAACGCCTCCCGCGGGCTCACGGGCAATCCCAAAGACCCCACCCACGACCCCGACATTTTTCCCCTGGTCGGCAAAGTGGGCATCGGCGATATCGAGATCAGCTCCGATGAGCGCACCCTGTATGTCATGAACCTCTTTGATAACACCCTTTATGCGGTGGATATCGCCAGCAAAACCCTGGCCGGGAGCATCACCATTCCTGACCCAGGATGCTCCCGTGGCGAATGGCATGCTTTTGGCCTCAAGTTCTATCGCGGGGATATCTATGTGGGCGGCGTCTGTGACGCCAGTCAGGGCGGGAGCGCCAGTGACCTGACAGCCCATGTCTATCGCGTGAACAGCCAGTTGAACATGGCTGCGGACATCTTTTCCTTCCCTCTGGATTACCCCAAAGGCCGGGCTTATACGGGATGCAATCGCACAGGTTGGTATCCGTGGAGCAACACCTGGCCCCCTGATTGTCCTCCAGCGGGTGGGTTCATCGTCTCGGTCAATCCCCAGCCCATCCTGGCTGATATCGAATTCGATGTGGATGGCGACATGATATTGGGGTTCAGCGACCGTTTCGGACACCAGGCAGGGCAGTACAATTACTCACCCTCCACAAGCGATACAAACCAGTACTCCGTGGTATCCGGCGGCGATATCCTGCGCGCCAACAACAATGGCGACGGCGGCTTCACTCTGGAAAACAACGCCACGGTAGGCGGCGTCACCACTGGCGGCGCCAATAACAATGAAGGCCCGGGGGGAGGGGAGTACTACTTCAAGGATCGTTATCAGGTGTATCATGTGGAAACCGTAGGCGGGGGCCTGCTGCTGTTGCCTGGGCGAGGTGAGGTAATGACCTCCGCGATGAATCCCGATGAAAATGGACCTTACGCCACCGGCGGTGAGCGTCGCTTGAACAACCAAACAGGGGATTATGTCCAGGGCTATGTGATCTATAAACGCAATGACACCGCCTTTATGGGCAAGGCCCATGGCATAGGCGATATGGAGCTCCTCGCTTCCCCCGCTCCCATCGAGATCGGCAACCGTATCTGGCTTGATCTGGATGGCGACGGCATTCAAGATCCCGAAGAGCCCCCCCTGGCAGGCTTGACGGTAACCCTGCATGAGCCAGGTGGCGCGCAGATTAGCTCCGCGGTCACCGACGCCAACGGAGAATTCTACTTCTCCTCCGACCCCAACGGCACGGACACGGCCAGCAGGAAATACGGCATCACCCAACTCACACCCCAAACCAGCGGCTTCACCCTGGTCGTGGACATGGACCAGCCCTATTCCATCCCTCTGTCTCTGACCACCGCGGACGCGGATGCCAGCCCTTATGGCGACCTTCGAGATTCGGACGCGGTGGCCGTGGGCCGCAACGCGGTCATCACCTTCGACACCGGCGCGGGCGGCTACAACGACCACTCCCAAGATTTCGGCTTCCGGGGAGTCGCCATCGGCAACCGGGTGTGGTATGACAGGAACGCCAATGGCCTGCAAGACGCGGATGAGCCCGGGATCGAGGGCGTGACGGTGGAATTGCTGGATAGCAGTGGGAATTTCATCACCTCCACATTGACCTCCGCCAGTGGCATCTATATCTTCGACAGTCGGCAAGGCGTGGCGCCCAACGGCGTGTATCAGATACGCATCGATCCCAATCAAGCCGCACTGCAAGGCTACTCCCTCACCACCCCCAATGCGAGCGGCGACACCAGTAATGATCCCTCCGCCGATGACGAGGACTCGGACGCGACCATGGTGAACGGCATGGCCTTGATCAACCCTGCCACCGCGCCCGCCACCGATGTCAACTACAGTTACGACTTTGGCTTCCAGAGCGCGGCCATCGGCGATTACGTGTGGAATGATATCAACGGCAATGGCGTGCAGGAAGCGGGCGAGCCCGGCATCCAGGGCGTGCGGGTGGAACTGCTGGACGCCAGCGGCAATTCCATCCAGGCCTGTATGAACACCACCTCCTACTACCTGGACGAAGGGGGCAGCGCCAACGCCAGCAGCGGCCCCCTGGACTGGTCGGGCCAGATCTGGTACTACTCCAATGGCGGGCCGTACGGTTCCGGTGGCAACCCTGGCGCCATGCACTACCTCAACAACGACGGTTCCATGACCCGTGCGGTGGACCTGTCGGTCTTTGCCGCGAACCCGACCCTCTCCTTCGATTATCAATTCTACTATGGCGCCAGCCAACCCACCTCGCTGACCGCCCAGTATTCCACCGATGGCGGGGCCACGTGGACGACGTTGGCCACCTACAACGCGGCCGACAACGTCTATCATTCCGTGAGCATGCCCCTGCCCACCCGTTCCGCCTCCGCACAGATTCGTTTTATGAGTGGAAACGGAGGCAATCAGATCCGCCTCGACAACATCAAGATCGAAGGCTGCATCTTCGAAGATGTCTACGACATCACCGATGCCGATGGGCGTTATCTCTTCGATGGGACCAAAGGCGTGCAGCCCGGCGCCGCCTATCAGGTGCGCATCGACACCTCCCAGGCGCCATTGAACGGCATGCTGCTCACCCTCCAGGACGTGGGCGATGACGAGACCGACTCCGACGCGGCCATGTCGGGAACCTATGCCCTCATCAATCCCGCCGACGCCCCTGCCTCGGGCATCGACCAGAGCTACGACTTCGGTTTCAGCACCCTGGCCATTGGTGACTACGTATGGCGGGATAACGACGGCGACGGCATCCAGGATGCCAGCGAGCCCGGCATCCTGGGCGTACGGGTGGACCTGCTGGATGCCGCGGGCAACCCTGTACAGGGGTGCATGGGCACGACCGAATACTACCTGGACGAAGGGGGCAGCGCCAACGCCAGCAGCGGCACGCTGGACTGGTCGGGTCAATCCTGGACCTTCTACAACGTTACCCCCTACGGTTCGGGCGGCAACCCCGGCGCCAAGTACTACACGGGCGCAGGGGTGGCCTACATGCATCGCGGCGTAGACCTTTCGGTTTTCGCCACCAACCCTACCATCACCATCGACTATCAGTTCTACAATGGCTCCTCCCAGCCTGATGATCTCCAGATCCAATACTCCCTCGATAACGGCGCCACCTGGACAACCCTGCAGACCTTCACCCCCGAGGATAACGCCTGGCACACCTCCCCCGGCGTAGAAATCCCCTCCACCGCGGCCAATGCCCGCATTCGTCTCTGGACCGGCAACGGCAATAACGCCATTCAATTGGATAACATTCGGATCGAAGGATGCATTAAAGAAGACGTCTATGCCATTACCGACGCCAACGGCCTCTACGAATTCGGTACAGAAAAAGGGCTCCAGCCTGGTGTCTCCTATCAGATTCAGATCGATATGACCCAAAGTCCCCTGAGCGGCTTGAGTTTGACCGCCCAGGATGCGGGCAACGATGACGAAGCGGACTCGGACGCCGTAGTCTCAGGCAACTACGCGTTGATCAACCCCGCGCCAGCTCCCAGCGCCGGTAAGAACCTGAGCTACGACTTCGGCTTCAAGCCGCCCCTGAGCTTCGACTGGGGCGACCTGCCCGACACCTTCGACACCCTCGACGACTCCAACGGCCCCAGACATGTCATTACCGCCGACCTCTACCTGGGTTCCTGTGTCGACGCCGAAACCGACGGCCAGCCCGACGCCCAGGCGGGCGTCGACGCCAGCGGCGACGACGACAACAACACCGGCACGGTCACCGGAACCTGCTCCGGCAACGACGACGAGGACGGCGTCGAACTGGTGACGCCGCTCATCCCCGACGGCCAGACCTGCTTCCAGGTCACCGCCCACAACGGCCTGAACTCCCCCGCCACCCTCTACGCCTGGGTCGACTGGAACGGCGACGGGGACTTCGACGACGGTAGCGGCGGCGTGGACCAGGACGAAGCCTTCACCCTGGCCACCGTGCCCGCCAACACCGACCTGACCAACGAAGTCATCTGCACCTCGGCGCCCAGCCACGCCACCTTCGACGGCGGCGAAACCCACATGCGCTTCCGCCTCACCACCGACACCCTCACTGGCGCCGACTGGGGCGGCGCGGTTGGCAATGGCGAGGTCGAAGACTACTGGCAGCCCCTGGCCTGCGTGGGTAATTACGTGTGGGACGACACCAGCGGCGCCACCCCCAACGTCCAGGACGCCAGCGACGCGTCCCTCAGCGGCGTGGACGTGCGCCTGGTCTGGGCCGGAACCAATGGCAACATCGAGACCACAGCCTCCGATGCCACGCCTCAGGGCGATGACAAGGTCTACACCTCCTCCTCCGGCTCCGATGGCAGATACCAATTCTGCGGCCTGATCCCCGGCGCCTATCGGGTGCAGGTTCCCACACCTCCCTCCACTGCACCTCTGGCAGTCACTCCTGATGAGGGCGGCAATAACATTGAGGACTCCGACGGCGCCCAATCGGGCGGTGCGGGCGCCCCTGTGGAAGGCCCGGACTTCACCATTACCGATGTGACAGCCCTGCCCACGGACGAAAACGGCAACGGCGACAGCAACGGCGCGGCCAGACCCAACCACTTCCCCGACAATCAGGTCAACGAAACCTTCGACTTCGGTTTCAAGCAAAACCCCACGCCCACCCCCACAC
>JALWDV010000804.1 GCA_027036755.1 Anaerolineae bacterium | reverse complement strand
TTGAAATTGCTTCCGCAAAAACCGGAGCCTATTTTATTTCAACGCATCACTCGCTTTATCGCTCGATTAGGCAGCGTTCATAATCGGCCCCCACGGGCCAGGGCTGCCTGATTGGCGAAGGTATTGTTTGTGTCTTAGTGTTCTTTGTGGTTTTTGACATGATATGCGACAGACCACCTTAGTAGTTACGGAAAAAGACAACCAACTGGCATACGTTAGCAGTTACAAATAATCCGGTTATAGGCCCGGGGCGCTTCGCGCCCGCGGCCAGCGCCGGGGATAAAGTCCCCCGGCTAGAAACAGCGCCCCTGCGGGGCTAGTACAAGGAGGCGTAAGTCGCTGTATAGTTGGCTGCATGCGCTTGCGTCCAGCCGGATTCGCAATCCGGCGGGTTGAGCGGGAAAAGTGCGCCGGATCGCACATCCGGCGCGGCGCATTAGCATAGCAAACCATACAATCATTTCGGCCTTCGTGTACTAGCCGGATTTATCCGGCGCTGTTCTGTAGCCCGGCGACTTCATCGCCGGGCGGACGTGGCGAACGCCACTATGACCGATTTAGGCATGGTTCACATCGTCCTTCCTGCATCTTTACAATTTCACGTGGTCGACGCCTGGCAAAGCACGTCAAACGTAAAGCGTCAAACGTAAAAACGTGGCGAAACAGGCTCTTTTTGACGTTTGACGTATGACGCTTGACGGAGAAATTGTAAAGATGGTTTTGAATGAGAATGAACCATGCCCGTTTTTCCTTATTGGATTACATCCATTATCATTATGCAGGCAGGATGCGATCATCAGCGATCGAGTAAAACGTCGCCGCGGCGCCATCACCGACCCAGCGCACAACGCCGCGGAACGATGCGAAGAACATTCATCCCGCCTCCTTCCAAAACTCCCATCAAGCAGAGATGTAACGATGACGAAATTTCTCACGCGAGTACTGCTAGCCACCGTCCTCCTTGGCCTCATCGGCGCAAGATGGATAATCTCTCACTCCCAGGCCCGCTCCTCGAAGCTGGGCTACGCCATCCAGGCCCAACGCCCGCATGATCCACATTCGGTGCTGGTCAAGCTGGCTGACGGCGCCGATTCCCCCCTGAAGCATACGCCCGGCGCCCGCCATCTCTTCGACGACTGGTATCAAATACCGGTGAGCGCCGACGAGACGCCGGTTCAGGCTATGAACGCCCTGGCCCAGCGGGATGACGTCGCCACTGTGGAGCTGAATTACTTGATTCATCTGGATGATGTCGAGATGACGGTCTTACGCGCCTCGCCCCTGCGCTCCGACGCCTATCCCAACGATCAGTATTACAGCTATCAATGGCATCTGCCCCAGGTGCAAGCTGACGCCGCCTGGAACATCAACCGGGGATGGAATGTGACTGTGGCGGTGGTGGATTCAGGCGTCAGCAAGGGCGACGACCTGGCCTGCCGCACCTTCGTCTCGCCTTACAGCGCCATCACCGACACGCCGGGCGAAACCGCGGCCAGGGATCAAAACGGACATGGCACGCATGTGGCGGGCACCATCGGCCAATGCACCAACAACAACATCGGGGTGGCGGGCATGGCCCCCAACGTCGCCCTGATGCCTGTGCGGGTTCTGGACGCCAGTGGCAGCGGCACGATGGCGGACGCAGCCACCGGCATCAACTGGGCGGTTGAGCACGACGCAGACGTCATCAACCTTTCGTTGGGGATGGAGTGCGAGGGCTCCACCTGGCCCAGTTGCTCGCAAGCTATCGTCAACGACGCCATCGACAAAGCCACAAACCATGATGTGCTCATCGTCGCTGCCGCGGGCAACAGCAACGGCAGCACGCCTTATTTCCCGGCCAATCATCCCGACGTCATCGCAGTGGCCGCGGTGGATTACAATCGCCATCGAACCTGGTATTCCAACCGCGGCGATGCGCTCACCATCAGCGCCCCCGGCGGCGATACAAACCAGGACGCCAATCATGACGGCTACGACGACGGCGTGCTGCAGCAGACATTCGTGAATAACAAGTGGGACTATTACTTCCTTGAGGGAACCTCCATGGCGTCGCCTCATGTGGCGGGAGCGGCCGCGTTGCTGAGATCTTATGTTCCTGGCGCCAGCAGAGAGCAGGTGAAGCAGGCGCTCATCCACACGGCAAAAGACCTGGGCGCTCCCGGATTCGACAATCTTTATGGATATGGATTGCTGCAAACCGCTGACGCGCTGAATTATCTGCGAAACAGTCAGACAACGGCCACTCCCAACCCCACAGCCACGCCCAGCCCCACGCCCGGGGCAGGCGGGACGCCGTCAGGCAATAAGCTCTATCTGCCCATCATCTGGCGTTCATGGCCCCGTCCCACCGCCACGCCAGCCGTCACGCCGACCGCCACGCCCGGCGCTGGCACAGGAATCCATGGCCGGGTGACATACAACAACGCCCCGCGCGCCGGCGTCAAGCTGACACTGCAACGATACAAAGGGGCGGATGAAACGACCGTCGCCACCACCAACACAGACAGCCAGGGACGTTACAGCTTCAGGGGGGTGGGCTCGCTGCCCTCGGGCTACGCGTATTACGTCCGTTTCGGGCCCAACGGAACCAACGATGATTTCATGTATCTGTGGTACGGGCCCGGCATCGATTCCTACCACAGCGGCGACGACGCGCCGGGCGGCGATTTCGACATCGCCAATATGCGTCTTTTGTCTCCATCTAACCGAGCCACGCGTGCGCTGCCCGTCACCTTCACCTGGTCCAAACGCGCTTACGCGGCCGACACCTACCGCCTTTACCTCTTTGATGTCGATACGAAGCAAGGCTGGGTGACCGATGATCTGGGGTATCGAGAAAACGTAACCATCACGGGCCTGCCTTCTGATATCCAGTACAACAAAGCGTATGGATGGAATCCCGTCGCCTACAACGGCGGCGATAGCTTTGGCCTCCCCTTTTATTATCGCTTGATCACCTTTTCCGCCAGCGCCATGCGGATGTGCGAAGAGCTCGCGCCCACGTCCCGCTTCGGGATTCCCTCCAGGGTCATGCTCCGGGCCCGGTTCGAGGATAAGTAGGCGGCTCTGGCCCAAAGACTTTGGTGATCTGAGGGATGCGACCCAAGGCCGCTTGAATTTGGAATTACTGTGCGTCATCCTCGCCCGCGGCGTGGGGATGGGCCTCGCCCACCACGGTGCGCAGACGCCCCAGCGTCACCTGGGTGTAGATGGTGGTGGTCTGCAGCGAAGCGTGGCCCAGCAGCTCCTGCACCGTGCGCAGATCCGCGCCCCCTTCCAGCAGATGCGTGGCGAAACTGTGACGCAGGGTGTGAGGCGTCACCCGCTGCGTCAGCCCAACCTGCTTCACATACTTGTTCAGAATGGCGCTAATGGCCCGCGGCGATGAGAGCGGCTGGCCGCGATAGTTGAGGAAGAGCGCGTCGGGCGGGGTTGCGCCAGGGTTTCGGGCCAGCAATTGGGGCCTTCCGCGCTGGATGTATCGCACCAGCGCCAGGCGGGCGGGCTCGCCGATGAGTGCGATGCGCTCCTTGCGGCCCTTGCCCCACACCCGCAACTGCTTCTCCTTCAGATTCACATCCTTCAGTCGCAGGCCCATGATCTCGCTGCGACGCAGGCCCGCGCTGTACAGCGTCTCCAGGATGGCCGCGTCCCGCATGCCCAGCGCCGTCGAAACATCGGGCGCGCTCAACAGCTCCACCACCTGCGCCATGGTCAGATAATCGGGCAGGGTGCGAGGCTGTTTGGGCGGATGCACCAACGCCGCGGGATTTTCATCCACGACATTTTCGCGCACCAGATAGCGGAAACATGAGCGAAGCTCATACAGACGCCGGGCCGTGGACGCGGGATGATACCCGGCCCGGTGCAGCGAAGCCATCCACGCCCGGATCAGCGTCACATCCACATCCCCCCACTCGCGCACGCCCCGGGCCGCGGCAAAGGCGATGAATTCGCGGATCTCGTTGCCATAATTTCGCAATGTATAGGGCGAAGCGCCGCGTTCGGTTTGCAGATAAATCAGAAAGCCATCCAGGCCCGCTTCCATCATTGAGCAGCCTCGGCCGAAGGCAGCGCGGGTAGGGGCGATTGATAAAGCGCGGTTTTGGTCAGCAGATAGAGGGTGTTGGTGATCTCATCCACATAGATGTCTTTCAGGCCTTTCAACGCGTCGGGGTGCTCGACGGGCGTCAGCTGAGCCAGCAGCCTGCCCTCTTTATCGAAAACCAACACGCGATTGGTGGCCGCGTCCGCGATGTAGATGCGTCCGATGGGCGCATCGGCCCGATCCATCCACAACGCCACCGCCTGAGTCAGAGGCGGATCCACCTGCTCCAGGGCGAAAGGCTCTTGCACGCCGGAAAGGAATTTGAGCATACTACCGTTGGGATAAAGCAGCCACACATAGCCATCGATGCCCACATCGATGACCGATTTCAAATCCACCGTCGTTTCGGGCGGAAAATAAGGCTCGGGCGGATTGGCGTAATTGGCCCCGCTGGGACGATAGCGCCAGAGCTGCTCGCCCACAGAATCCAGCAAATAGATGTTGCCGTTGTAAAAATACATGCCATTGACGAATTGCAGCGAGGGATTTTCCGCCAGGCCCACATTCACAGGCCCGAGTCCCTCGTTGATGCCAAACAACTGAATGCTGTGATCCATCACCAGCGGGCCAGACGCGGTGCGATTGCCCTCGGTGGGAGCCCACACAGATTCGGCCAACTGGCCCACCGTTCGCCCCTCCACCGCATCCCCCGAACGCAGCAATTGCCGGGGATTATCGGTGTTGGTCGCCAGCCGATCGCTGGTGGCGTCATCCAGCAGATAACGCTCGAACACATTGCGCCCGGTGTCCAGCACATACACGCTGAGCCCGTTGACAAAGACATTCGAGGGATTCGCAGCCGGATCGGTGAACGAGATCAGCGGCAGGTCGAAGCCCGCCATCAGCGCCATCACCTTGTTGATCTCAGCCTGATAAGCCAGGATCTCAGCCCGGAATTTGCGGATTTCGGGGTGATCCGGGAAGAACTGCTCCGCCTGATTCAACTGCTCTTGCGAGAACTGCAGGAGCCTGCGGGCCTGCTCGATGTCGGGAGCCTGTTTCGCCGCATCCAGTTGCACCTGGGCCGCGTTCAGATATTTGCCGAACATCTTCACCCGCTGCTGCTCCTGATATCGCCACATGCCCGCTGTCACAAGAACGACGCCGAGGATGAGGATGAGAATGATTCCCAGCACATAAGGCAGGCGTCGCGGCTTCTTGACCGCGGCCTTTCCCTTGGTTGGCCTGGCCGGTTTCTTCGATATCCTGGGTTTGGGCGTGCGTTTGCCCCAGCCGATGAGAGCGCCCAGGCCCAGCCCTTTGGCCGCGGCCTTCTTCTCCTCCCCCACCGTCGGCTTCTCATAGATGTGGTCCCAAACCACTTCATCCTCCCACTCATCCGCCCATTCCCCTGGCGCGGCGGGAATCGCATCGCTGGGCGTCGCGGCCTCGGCCTCTTTGGGCAGGGATTCGGGAGAAATGGCCACGTCCGCACCCCGGATTGCGGATTCCGTCAGCGTCACCACCAGGGCCGTCAGCTCCTCGGTGGCGTCGATGCCGATGCCCGCCATCTGATCCGCCACCGCGCGAGCCCGGGGCACATCGGTGGCCGCCAGCATCAGCGGCACTTCGAGATAATTGGCCCATACGCTGTGCATGGCGACGATGACGACGCCCGGATGCCCGGCCACGCGTCCAACCTCCACCGCGGGCGGCTCGCCCCGCTCGCCCAGCGCGATGTAATCCTCGTCGTTGAGCGGCGAAAACCATTGCAGGCCCTTCTCGCTGCGCACGGCCAGAATGGTCGGGCCCGCCTGCGCCGAGATGATCTCCTGACTGGTCACCGCCAGACAGGTGACTCCCGCCGTGAAATCCGTTCCAGCATCCCGATTGTAATGCTGGAGCAGCAGATGAGCCGCCTGCAGGGCCTCGGTCAGAGCAGCGATGACATCGCCCCCTGAGTTGTAATACGTCTCCTGAATGATGTTCAGAAGCTGGCGATAGAGAGACCCGGCGCGAGAGAGATCATCCCCTTCGATCTCGACGAGGATGTAGAGATTGCCCTTGCCCCTGGCGGGCGCGATGCCAGTGGTCGGCTCGACGATTCGCGCACTCGGCGCATGAGAGCTTCTTCGCCCGCGCGCCAGATGCAGAATTTTGACCTCGGTTTTCAGCGTGTGTGCCATGTTCGTTGACTCGATGGAGGAATGGGGGAAGTCAATAGCTTATTGTACACGAATTTCTTTACCGTAAAAAATCGGCGGAAGAGAGGCGGCCAGACTTGGCGGATCGGGCGGGAAACTGGTATCATTTTCGGGTTGCAAAGCAAAATTTCGGCATGGTTCATTTGCAGTAAAACCAGCTTGACAAATCGATCTGGCGCCGAGCCAATTTTCCAGCACCTTGACAATTGAAAACAGGAAGATTCCTGTGATATTGATTGTTGGTCACTTATCAATA
>JALWDV010000803.1 GCA_027036755.1 Anaerolineae bacterium | reverse complement strand
CACATGACGCCACATAACGCCACATATCGACACATAACGCCACGTAAAGCCACCTACCACGACATAACACCACATATCAGCACATACCACCACATAACACCACATAGCGCCACATAACGCCACGTAATACCACATATCACCAGAGGACGCCACATAACACCACATCAGACCCATAACACCACATGACACCATATAACACCACATAACGTCAAATAAAGTCAAATGTCGTCACGTAACGTCACATACCATCAGATAACGTCACATAATAGCACACAGCCTTACATAGCGCCACATCACGCCATATAACGCAACACAACGCCACGTAACACCACATAACGCCACATAACGCCACATAACGCCACATAACGCCATTATCAGTATATAACACCACATAACACCACATGGCGACACATAACGCCACGTAATACCACATATCACCAGATGACGCCACATAACACCACATCAGACCCATAACACCACTTGACATCATATAACACCACATAACGTCAAATAAAGTCAAATGTCGTCACGTAACATCACACACCATCAGATAACGTCACATAACAGCAAACAGCCTTACATAGCGCCACATCACGCCATATAACGCCACATAACGCCACATAACGCCATGTAGCGCCACGTAACTCCACATAACGCCACAAATGCCAATATAGCGCCACATAGCGCCGCATATCGCCACACAACGCCAAAAAACGCCACATATCACCAAATAACACCACATACCGCCACATAACACCACATAACGTCACATAACGTCACATAACATCACATGACGTCACATAACGACACAGAACGCCATATAACGCCACATAACGCCACCTAACGCCACATAATTCCACATAACGCCAGATAACGCCACATAACGCCACACGACGCCACATAGCGTCACATAACGTCACATAACATCTCATAGCCTCACGCAACGCCACATACGCCACATAACATCACATAACGTCAAATGATGTCACATTACAATACATAGCTTCAGCTGACGTCACGTAACATCAAATGACGTCAAACAACGCCATATAACGCCACATAGCGCCACGTAACGCCACATAACGCCACAAAACGGCACATAACGCCACATAACGCCACATAACGCCATATAACGCTGCATAACACCACATAATCCCGCAAAGCACCACATAACACCGCATGGCACCATATAGCACCACACAAAACCACATAACACCACAAAACGCCAAATAACGCAACATTGCGCCACATAACGCCACATAACGCCACATGACGCCACATAACGCCACACATGGCCACATTACACCACATAACACCACATAACACCACGTAACACCTATAACAACGCATGACACCACATAACACCACATAACGTCAACTAACATGAAATGTGATCACATAACATCAACTAAAGTCAGATAACGTCACATAACATCACACAACGTTAAACACTGCCACGTAACGCCAAATAACACCACATAAAGCCACATAACGCCACAAAACGCCACATAGCGGAACATAACGCCACATATTGCCACGTAGCACCACATAGCACCACATAACACCAATTAACAGCACATAACACCCATAAGAACATATGACACCACATAACACCAAATAACGTCAAATAACGTCAAGTGTCATCGCATAACATCAACTGAAACGTCAGATAACGTCAGATAACCTCAAACAACGTTACATAACGCAACGTAACGCCACATATCGCCACATAACGCCACATACCGCCACATAACGCCAATTAACGCAACATAACATCACATACCGTCAGATAACATTACGTAACGTCACATAAGGACACATAACGACACATAACGACACATAACGCCACCTACCGCCACATAACGCCACATATCAGTACATAACACCACATAACACCACATAGCGCCACATATCGCCACGTAATGCCACATATCACCAGATGACGCCACATAACACCACATCAGACCCATAACTCTACATCACACTTTATAACACCACATGACGTCAAATAAAGTCAAATGTCGTTACGTAACATCACATAACGTCAGATAACGTCAAAAAACATCACCTAACGTCACATGACGCCACATAACGCCACATAACGCCACATAACGCCACGTAA